>JAULZL010000239.1:0-3197 GCA_032117355.1 Candidatus Nanopelagicales bacterium | reverse complement strand
TCCTGCAGAAGTGCTTCGAGATCGGCGATGGTGCGCCTTTCGAGCAGCATGTCCCAGTGGGTGCGGACGTGGCGCTCAGGGCGTTCGTCAGGCAGTGCCAGGTTGGCTACCTCGGTCATGACGTTGGCCTCGCGGCCACAGCGGCACATCCAGGTCAGCGGGATCTCTTCCGCTTCGGCGGAGAAGGGCACAACGGATTCGTGGCCCTCCGGGCATTCGTAGCGCACCAACTGACGGTCAGCTGGCTGGACGCGGTCATCGGTTTCGTAACTGAGGCTGCCGAGGCGAGAACCGCGCATGGAGGTCTCGTTCATCTCACGCTCCGTTCGTAGTCCGGATAATCGAGGATTCGACGCACCAGTCCGCTGGTTGGTTCCATGACTCGTCGACCCCGAATTGAGGTGACTCGAGGTGACCGGGCCGAGGACGCGGGTGGGCGCCAGAACAATCAGCATGGTGCCTCGGCAGGTGCAATCACGGCTGACGCTCGAGCCGGAATCGGACATTGCCCAGTCAGGCAATTGGGAAAACAGTCAACTGAGACGAGCGGTGGACGGGGTAGGCCCGTCCGGTCGGGCTATCGGGCGATGACGGCAAGCAGCACGATCACGGCCGCGACACTGGCACCGATGATGATCCATGGAAGTGACCGCGATCGGCGCCGGAACCCGGGCTTGCCGGTGCCATCGGAGATTTCCCCTGCTGCACGCAACTGATCGTTCTGCCGGGCAATTCGCCGCGCCTGGGCGACACGCTCATCGGCGGATGCCTCCTTCGGCCCACCCTGCAAGAAGGATTCGTCTAGTTCGAGCTCGTCAAAGGGATCATCAGCCATGGTCATCCTCCGTTGCGGTATCAGGCCCGCGGGTCAGTGACGCAAGTCGGTTGCTGAACCGCCGGTCCAGCAGATAGCCGATCACGATCGACACGATGCCAACCCCCACCATAAGCAGTGCTCCGCCGATATCGCCGGCCGCCGGGCCCGGATCGGGGTTGTCGGGGCACGGGCCCAGACCGCACTCAGGCAGGACGGCGAGTCCGATGATCAGGGCATCGATGGTCACCCAGGTAATGACGCCGAGAGCACCGATGGTTAGCGCCCGGGCATGTGAGGGAGTCCGCAGCACCCCGTTGTCGGCGGCATCAAAAGGCGCTGTCCACATGATCAACAGGGCGCAGCCAACTGTGCCGATCAGGAAGGTGATGAATGCCCAGGTGTACAGATGGAATCCGAGCACTGCCGGGCCGTAGCCAGGATCCGCCGGATCCGCGATGTGCAGCAGGATCTGCCGGACACTCCCGGCCCCGCCCGCGACGGCAGCCAGGATGCTGATTGCGTAGTGGGCGGGCCTCATGCCCCAAAGCAGGTTCAGCAGCGGGCCGACGGCAAGGCCGATCATCCCGGAGCGCTGGACCAGGCAGAGCGGGCATGGCTGCTCCCCGAAGCCGAACTGCAGGTCTAGTGACCCCGCAATCACCACGACGAGCCCGAGCAGGGCGAGCAGGTTGATGAGTCGCGAGATGTCCGTGGCTCGGGCGTTGATGGCATTCAGCATGTGCATTCCTTGGCGATCGTCGGGTGACCGGGTCGTCGCTGATCAGAAGTTCAGTGGGATCGGATCGGTCATGTGCAGATTCAGGACGACCAGGGTCCAGACGAGATTCGCAAGGGCAACCGGAACGGTCCAACGGCGTCTCTGAAACGCGCCAACGAAGACGATGATCCATACGACGAACATCGAGAACATCACGGCCGCAGCCTACGGGTCGGACCAGGCCCTTGGTGCGGGTCTCAGGTGACAATCACGCCGATAATGCACATTATGACACTTCACCCTTGGGAGCCAGATCTACGTGGTACCCCGCGGCGACAAGTGTCTTGGCCACCCGCGGATCGTCGTCAACAACAAGGGTGATCGCCACGGGTCCCCCGAGGTTGTTGAGGATCTCGCGCTTGATGATGCTGGCGGGTCGGTGATCCAGATCGGCGCGCAGGTACAGCGGGAGTTCGGGGAAGCCGTGCAGCCGGAGCCACGCTGTAGTGATCGTCCGCAATCTCTCCGGCCGCCCCGATACCAGGATCACGATGTCGTCGGCGGCCGCTTCGAGCAACCGGGTTCGACCAGCCGATAGGACGGAATCCTTACCCGCGAGGGCGAAGAAGGAGTCCCAGTCCTTCGGCTTTGACCGGAGGTGGTGCTCGCGATGCCGGGCATCGGCTAGCACTCCGTCGATATCGAAGGCAATCAGACGAGCTCCTCCGGCCGCGGGCAGCTGCAGACCAGGTTTCGATCACCGTACGCGCCATCGATCCGGCGGACGGGCGGCCAGTACTTGTCTCGGCCGGACGATTCCATTGGGTAGGCGGCTACGTCCGCTGGATACGGGTGAGTCCAATCGCCGATGAGGCAGGCGGCCGTGTGCGGGGCATTGCCGAGCGGATTGTCGTCCAGGGGCCAGGTACCACTGGCGACCGCCTCGATTTCAGCCCTGATGGAAATCATGGCGTCGATGAAGCGATCGATTTCAGCGAGGTCCTCGCTCTCGGTCGGCTCGACCATGAGGGTGCCGGCGACCGGAAAGGACATGGTGGGTGCATGGAATCCGTAGTCGACCAGCCGCTTGGCGATGTCGTCGACGGAAACTCCGGTCTGATTTGTCAGCGGCCGGATATCCAGGATGCACTCGTGCGCGATGAGCCCATTGGCACCGGTGTAGAGCACCGGGAAGGAGCCGGACAGCCGTCGGGCAATGTAATTAGCCGAAAGAATGGCCACCTGGGTTGCCCTCTTGAGGCCGTCCGGTCCCATCATCCGGATATACGCCCACGGAATCGGCAGGATCCCGGCACTCCCCCACGGCGCGCCACTGACCGGCCCGACACCGCCGTCATGATGGCCTCGCCCGACCGGACCAGCCTCGGGTCGCAGTGGATGGGAGGGCAGGAAGGGCGCTAGGTGCTCGCGGACGGCGACTGGGCCCACTCCGGGGCCGCCACCGCCATGCGGGATGCAGAAGGTCTTGTGCAGATTGAGGTGCGAGACATCCGCTCCAAACACACCTGGCTTGGCCAAGCCGACCAGGGCGTTGAGATTCGCGCCGTCCACGTAGACCTGTCCCCCGGCCTCGTGCACGAGGGCGCAGATGTGGCTGACGGACTCCTCAAACACCCCGTGGGTGCTCGGGTAGGTGATCAT
>JAULZL010000238.1:0-1841 GCA_032117355.1 Candidatus Nanopelagicales bacterium | reverse complement strand
GCGCGGACGCGAATCGACAACGTGAGTCCCCGACGCCGGGGGATCATCATCACCGAGATGCCGATGAACATCGGACCGGAGCGGGTGATCGAGCGAATCAAGGACCTCGTCCAGTCGAAGAAGTTACAGGGAATCTCGGACGTAACAGACCTCACGGACGGCGACAGTGGGTTAAACCTGGTGATCGAGGTGAAGAACGGTTTTCACCCCGAGGCCGTCCTCGAGAGTCTGTTCAAGCTCACTCCCCTGGAGGACCAAGTAAGCATCAACGCGGTTGCCCTGGTCGAAGGTCAGCCGCAGACCATGGGGCTGCTGGAACTCCTGCACGTATTCATCGATCATCGACTCACGGTTGTGCGTCGCCGCAGCGAGTTTCGTCGTGCCCGAGCCCAGGAGCGCCTGCACCTTGTTGAGGGTCTGCTGGTGGCGATCGTGGACATCGACGAGGTCATCCAACTGATTCGGGAGTCAGATGATGCCGCCGCCGCAAAGCAGCGGCTGATGACGGTCTTTGACCTGACCGAGGTCCAGGCGGTTTACATCCTGGACATGCCCCTCCGGCGACTGACGAAGTTCTCGCGAATCGAGTTGGAGCGCGAATCCGATGCCCTTCGCAAGGCAATCGACCAGTTGAGCTCGATTCTCGGTGATGAATCAGAGCTCAGGGCGCTGGTCTCCGATGAGATGGCTTCAATCGCCCAGGCCCATGCCACCCCTCGCCGAACCCTTCTCATGGAAGGAGTTGCCACCGCGACGACCTCCGGGGTTCCTCTGGAGGTCGCGGACTCGCCATGTGTCGTCCTGATGTCCAGTACCGGCCTGCTGGCTCGCACCTCCGATGCCTCCTTCACCACAGAAGCCGATGCCCCGCGGGCCACGCACGATGTCATCGTGAGTGCTTGCGCCGCCACAACCCGCGGGCACATCGGGTTGGTCACCAGTGCGGGTCGGATCATCCGGATGTCGGTGCTGGACCTCCCCTCACTGCCGCCCATGGCCGGCATCCCAGCCCTCTCGGCCGGGGCCCCCATCGGCGCCTTCGTCGACCTGCCTGCCGATGAGCGGGTTCTCGCCGTGACCACCCTGGATGAGCGAGGGTCGATCGCACTGATGACGGCATGGGGAACCGTGAAGCGCGTGGTGCCCGACATCCCCGCCAACAAGGACGCCTGGGAGGTCATCCGGCTCGACGACGGGGACCGAGTGGTCGGTGCCGTTCACCTCGGCGAGGCATCAGCCGAGGACAGCGAGTTTGTCTTTGTCACCTCGGATGCCCAGTTGCTGCGCTTCCCCGTCAGTGCGGTGCGCCCGCAGGGACGGGCCGCCGGCGGGATGATCGGCATCCGGCTGTACGAGGGCGCCGAGGTCATCTTCGCCACGGCCCTTCGGGCCAGGGATGGGTCTCTGCTCGTTACGGTCGCCGGGGATTCGAGTGCTCTGGCGGGCACCAGCGCCAGGAGCGTCAAGGTCACCCCGCTCGCCGAGTACCCGGGCAAGGGACGTGGCACCACCGGGGTGCGCTGCCACAAGCTTCGATCCGGGGAGGACGGGCTCATCCTGGCCTGGGCAGGCGAGGGCCCTGCCCGAGCAGCAAGTGCCGCTGGCGGACCACTTGACCTGCCATCCGAATACGGCAAGCGCGATGCCACGGGCACGCCAGACTCACAGTTGATCGCCGCCGTCGGCGGGGCCGTTGAACCGAGCCCATGACATCATTCTCATGAATACGTGCTCAGTTCAGTCGCGGTTGGTCGGCGAGCCACTCCCCGGCACCGCTCCGCACGCCCGGGTGTGGATCGTGATCGAACAGCCCGGTGCCTGGGGGCGGAAGGCCCTTCACG
>JAULZL010000237.1:0-2078 GCA_032117355.1 Candidatus Nanopelagicales bacterium | reverse complement strand
GTGAGCTTCGGTTCGATCTGTCTCGACAGGCGGTCCGCATCACCTACTGGATCGCTCCAGGCAGGCGGATCATCCTGCTGACGGTCTTCACCAAGACCAAGGACCGGGATCGTGCGCAGGTTGCCCGAGCGAAGAAGGCGATGCTCGCCTGCATCGAGGCTAAGCACATCGTGGACGAGGACGAGGAGCAGTGATGGCACGCACATCGTGGGACGACCTCAAGGCCGCCCGTGCGGGTGATTCCGCGGTCGAGGCCGCCTACGCGGCAGCCAAACTTGCGTTCGAGCTGGGGGAGCAGGTGCGGGGCATGCGGGAGGAGCGGGGCTGGAGTCAGCGCGACCTGGCCAAGTTGACCGGCATGACCCAGCCGGCGATCGCCCGCTTCGAGGCCGGCGGGACGACCCCGACGCTGCCGATCCTGGAGCGCATCGCCAATGCCTTTGACACCACACTGTCCGTCGAGCTCAAGCCCAAGGCAGTCGCCTGACCCGCGCACAATTTGTTGACAAGGGGGGTGCAGCGCCTGCACACCCTGAGGGCGTACGAGGGGTGCAGGCGTGGGGTTACGTGAATGGATCTCGGTGCGCATGAAACTCGATGGTCGCGCCTTGCCAGTTCCCCGCTCCTGGATAGTTCGCCGACCGCGCAGTCATGATTTCGATGACTGCGCGGTCGGCTTTTATTCGTCCCGGCCGCTGAAGCGTTCGCCACGACTCGTCATACTTGTGACGATGCCAACGATGCCGCGTGCCGAGGTCAAGGCGCACCTGTCTGAGGTCGTCAGCCGCGTGAATAGCCAGAATGAGTGGGTGACCGTGACCGTGCACGGCCAGGCCTCAGCGGTGATCTTGGCCCCTGATGACGTTGATTGCCTTCAGGAAACAATTGCCGTACTCGCAGATGGAGCGCTCATCCGCCAGCTCACGGAGTCCGAGGCGGATGTCGCCGAGGGTCGCGTGGAGGACCTCGACGCACTTGCGGCAGCGATGCGTGAAGCGCCCCAGTTTTGATGCCGCTTCCTTGTGAGTCTAGGAGGATGTCACCATGCCGGAGAAGATCGATCCGAAGGTGAAGGAGCAGTGCGTCCAGCAGATGCCGGAGCCCGTCGCGGGGCACTGATACTCCTATGTCTCGTGGTCCGTTGCCCGATCCACGCCGGTGGTTTTGTGCTAAAGCGATCGTTGCCGTGATCGCATTTGTGCGATGATCGTAAGTATGCGATGGTTGCTTTGTGGCTGAAGTCGAGTTGCTCGACGAGATCGTCGAGTGGCTGGGCACGCTTAGCGAGCAGGAACATGACCGGGTGGTGGTCGACCGGCTGGCTGACCTTGGCTCGCGGGCGCGGATGCCGTTCTCTCGGAGTCTGGGGCAGGAGCTGTTCGAACTGCGCTTTTCCTTGGGTCCGACGGCACGGCGCATGACCTACCGGTTCACCAAGGACGGTCGGATCGTGCTGCTCACGACATTCCGCAAGCAACGCAACAACGAACGAGCCGAGATCGAACGAGCACGCAAACAGGCTGTGGCTGACGCCACGAGCAACCCGTGAGGAGACGAACAGCAATGGCGAACCATTCGCGTTGGGAAGACATAAAAGCCAAGCGCCCGCCAGTGCCGGCGGACACGCGCTCGGTGATCGGGCAGGACTTCAGCCTCGCGCGAATGATCTACGACCTGCGTACCGAGGTCGGCCTGAGCCAGCGCGAGCTCGCACAGCGTATGGGGACCACGCAATCGGTCATCTCTCGACTGGAGGAAGGCGGGGGCAGCGGCAATCGTGTCGACACCCTCGCCCGTGTCGCGACCGCGCTGGGTCGGCACCTCGTCATCTCGTTTCCCGAGACCGTGCCCGCCAAGCTCAAGGACGCCGTCCAAGTCGCCTGACGTCGTCGAACGTGTGCGAGGGGGGTGCAGGCCTGCACCCCAAGGGGAGTGCAGATGGGGTGCAGAAGTGGCTGTTTGTGAGGGTAACTCGCGGGGTACGCAACCCAAAGATCGTGCATCCTCAGTTTCTCCCCGCTACGAAATTTGGAACAAGGGCTCCCACCGGGGGCCTTGTTCCAGTTGGTCCCGGTTTC
>JAULZL010000236.1:0-18276 GCA_032117355.1 Candidatus Nanopelagicales bacterium | reverse complement strand
TTCCGAGCCCGTGCATTCTTGTTATCGGCGATACCGACGTCGGCCGTCGGGTCTGCTCTGCCCTTTCGGAGCGCTCTGTGCGAACCCTCCACCTCGGGGAGCCGAACGACAGCGAGCTTGCTGCCGCACTGACCCCTGATGTCGAAGGTATTGCCGTCATGCTGCACGACGACATCAGGGCTCTGCGCTACAGCCTGATCGCCGAGCATCTACGGCCGGGTATCCGCCTGTTCGTGGCGATGTTCGATCGCACCGTTCGCCAACAACTCGAGACGACAGTGCCGAACTGCGTTGTCCTGTCCCCTGCCGCGATCAGCGTGCCAACGATGGTGGCGTCCGCGATCGCACCTCAATTCGCCATGATTCGGCGCCAGGGGCTGGCCACCGATCGATCATGGGTGTCGGTGTCAACTGAGGCTGACGAAGTCCAGCCGTGGAAAGTCCCGCTGAACATGCGGCTGCGCGGCCTGCTCGGCACCACCCTGGGCCAATTTCGCCCGTATGACTCCGGCTCCACCACACTCCTCGCCGGGGCGTTCGGCCTGGTAGTCGTCACTGCCATCGACACCGTTGTGGGCATGGCTCACGAATCCGGCCTGCGCGCCCTCTATGACGCTGCGCGAACAACAGCCACCATCTCCTCGCCGACGCTCCCCGACTCTGCCGGCGTACTCATCTGGGCAACGCTCGCGGCAATCATCGTGATGATCTTCACCGCAATGTTTGCTGCTGGCATCGTGAACCACCTTCTCTCGGGTCGGCATGTGACCTTGGTTGGGCGCCGAGTCGTGCCTCGCAGTGGCCATGTCATCGTCGCAGGGATGGGACAGGTGGGCCTGAGACTGGCTCAGGAGTTGAGAAGCCTGGGTATCGCCGTGGTCGGCATCGAGCGGGACGATCGAGCACCCGGGCTTGGCATCGCCCGCGCCAGCGGAGTACCGGTCATAATTGCGGACGCTGCGTCGCAGCAGGTACTCAAACGAGCGGGGGCAGCGCGGGCAATTGCCATCGTTGCCGCCGGAAGTGATGAACGCGGAAACATCGCCGTCTCGGTCACCGCAATGGCCGGTCGACCCGGAGCACGAGTCGTCCTACGCGCAGGGTCTGATGATGCGATCGCCGAGACAACGTCGCTCTTCCGCATCGGATCGGTGATCGACGTCAACGGCCTAACGGCTGCCTTCGTCGCCGAAAGCATGATCGGTAGCAGCCCCTACGCCGTTGTCTCAACTGCGGAAGGCGTCGCTTCCGTTGGAGAAGGGACGGGTAGCCGGACAGCACTCGGGCCTGCTCCGTCCCGATGCACCTGCGCCCTGTGACGGGCTGACGTCGTCAGACCAAGTCGGGGTAGTGGAGTTTCACGACGTCGGGATAGCTGCGCACGTAGTAGTTCCACATCTGCTCCCCGAACACCGGAACGGCGGCCCCTGCCGTCCCCGACTCCCCGGCAAGAAGATCCTCCCGCTTCGCCATGAAGCCCGCGTCCCGATGGCGCGGGCTAGCGTCCACCGCCGCGGCAAAGTGCGGGTCAAGGATCAACGGCTCAAGGCTGGCCCGCAGGTCCGGACCATGGAAGTAGGCCGATGAGAATCGCTGTTGGGCTGCAATGACCCGATGAGTCGTGGCAACCAAGTAGTTGCCCGTCATCGATTGCAGCATCTCGCCGAGATTGATGACGAAGGCGTTCGGAGTGGGGGGAACGTCGATCCACTCACCATCCTGATTCAGCGCCTGGAGACCTCCGACCCCGTGCTGCAGCAGGATGGTCAGGAATCCGGCGTCATGATGACCATTGACTCCCGCCTGGCCCAGCGGAGTCGGCGGATAGCTGATCAACTTGATGAAGGACAGGGGTCGCTCGCCAAAAGCCTGGGCAAAGGTGTCCGAGGGCAATTCCAGTCCGACGGCCAAGATCGACATGAGTTCGTCCCCCAGCGCCTTCATCCGCGAAACGAACTCATCGACGATGTCGTGGAATCCAGGGAGCAGGTCCTCAGGTAGCCATTGGTTCGGGCCGTCCAATCGCAGGTATGCCGGCAGGGCGTCGGCCGGGTAGACCGGATTCTCCGTGGACAGATCCAACTGCTCGCGGTAGTCCACGCGGTTGTCGGTCAGCTCCGCGCCCACCCGCTCCCAGCCGCGGAAGTGAGCCGATCTGCGCTTGTCGATCAACTCCTTGACGTCAACGGGAAGGGCGAAGAATGCTTTCAGTATTTCGAAGTATCGATCTACGAACTCCGGCTCGACCCCGTGGTCGATCAACGTGAAGAAGCCCACCTCATGAGCGGCTTGAACGAGTTCCCTGGCGAATGCTTCCCGATCGGCCACCGTTCCCTTGTGCCAGTCGGTCAGACTCACGACGGGGATGTTGGTGAAGGCTTGGGTGGTGTCGGTCTGCGTCATCGTGAGGTTCCGTCCGTCCAGGCGATTCCATTGGCGGGGCAGCCCAATGTGCGCAAGCCTACGCATGCAGGCTCAAGCCTGGGTGCCCCGCGAAGTCTTCTCGGCTTCGAGAAGCCGAACGGGAGCCACCTGCAGATCATTCGCAGATGATCCGCACGAGATAGACGACCCACGTTCATTTCGTTAGCGTCGGTCGCATGTTGCCGTGGTCGAAGGTCTTCACCCGACGGGTGCACCTAGATCTCATGCGCACCGCATCAATGTTGTGTAACTAGCCGTCCCTCAGCCGGGCGCGGCTGAATCGGCGGCGCACCCCATCAATGGCGCCCTTCATCAATGGCGCCCCCCACCACCATGGCAATGAGACGTCTGTGGTTATTGCCGAGCCTCATCAACAGGCCACGGCTATCTGCGACGACCGCTACCCCATCAGCATGACAACCCAGAGAGGAAGATCAACCATGGCAATCCGACTTGGCGACGAGGCTCCGAATTTCACAGCAGAAACGACCGAAGGCACTATTACCTTCCATGATTGGAAGGACGGCAGTTGGGCAATCCTCTTCAGTCACCCTGCCGACTTCACGCCGGTCTGCACCACCGAACTTGGCCGGACGGCCAGCCTGAAGCCTGAGTTCGACAAGCGTGGGGTGAAGGCCATCGCGGTGTCCGTTGATGCCGTCGACAGCCACCGCAGTTGGACGGGAGACATCGCCGAGATCGGTGGCACCGACGTCAACTTCCCGATCGTCGCAGACCCAGATCACGTCGTTTCACATCTCTACGACATGATCCACCCCGGTGAGGGAGACACCTCAACAGTGCGATCCGTCTTCATCGTCGACCCTAAGAACAAGGTTCGACTGACTCTCACCTACCCCAAGTCGGTGGGCCGCAGCTTCGACGAGATCTTGCGGGTCATCGACGCTCTCCAACTCACCGACCTGGCCCCTGTGTCAACTCCCGCCGACTGGACGCCCGGTCACCAAGTGATCGTCTCCCCGTTGCTCTCCACCGGGGAGGCCATCGAGCGCTTCGGAGACGTAACAGAGGTCAAGCCCTACCTTCGCTGGACGCCCCAGCCGACCGCCTGATCCTGGTGCTCGGCCCGCGACCCAAGATTGCGGGCCGGGCACGCGGTGCGGCGCGATGTCAGGTCGACGCCGGAGTCGCTGCCCCGCTAGCCGCCGGCACCTCCGCCGCGGGCGATGCAGGTGGGGTCAGGCTGGGTGCTGGGGCCACGGCTGTGGCCGGGTCGGCTGAGGGTGCCCCCGTCGCGCAACCCGGACCAGATGTCGAGGGGGAGGGGGATGCCATGGAAGCGGCCACCTCAGCGTCGTCCGCGATGACGGTGAACTCCCTGCCGAGCACGACGTCGACATCCTTGCCGCCCCTGGTGTCCTGGACGAGGATTGCGTCCGGCATGTAGAAGCGCAGCAGTTCAGCCGCCTTCTTCCCCTTAGGACCATGCCTCAACTCGGCGAAGTTATCGAGCCGGCGACCGTCCGGAACGTTCGAGACCCCGAGAATCTTGAAACCCGAAAGCTTCAGGGCCAGCGCAGTCTCTGCCGCGAGGCCCTTCCGCTTTGTCGCGTTGTAGACATTGATCCGGACCTTCTCTGCCTGGGGCAGCACCTCAGCAGGAGTCACCATGGTGGTGGCGCAAGGCAGAGGGGGGCCGGTGGTCGGTGCCGCGCTCGCTGCGACCGCGATGGTTGGCGGGGTAATCGTCCGCCCCTGGAGGATGAGAGCGATGCCGAAGCCCAGGACGAACAGCACGATCATGCCCACGATCACGCCGATGATGAGCCCGACGGATGGACCGCCACGGCGGCGAGGACGCGGCCGATCAAGACCGACCCTTACCCCTGCCATGAACCCTCCCGCATTCGTCGCTCATTCAGAAACTCTTGGACAAGACTGCCACACTCCGTGGCGAGTACCCCCGAAACGACCTCAGGTCGATGTGTGAGCCGTCGATCTCGCAGAATGTCCCAGCGGGAACCGCATGCGCCGTACTCCTCGTTCCATGCCCCAAAGACAACCCGGTCAACCCTCGCCAGCGCCGCGGCCCCGGCGCACATCGGGCATGGCTCCATGGTGACTGCCAGGGTGCAGCCTGACAGCCGCCATGAACCTCGGACCTCAGCCGCTCGGCGTAGAACAAGGATTTCGGCATGAGCGGTCGGATCCTGATCCTGCTCACGGCGGTTTCGATCCTGCGCCAAGAGGTTGCCGTCCTGATCCAAGACAACAGCGCCGATGGGAATGTCATCACCGGCCGACATAGCCTCCTTTAAGGCCAGGCGCATGGCCTCGGCGTCCTCGGGACGGACCTGCATCAGCGGGAACGTAGGGCTGACTTCAACTCCCCGTCGAAACCAAGCCGCTTCGCAATCGATCGCACCTGCTCGTCCGGATAGAGGTCCCCCTCCTCACAGACCAGTTCGATATCAGACTCGGTCATCCCGAAGTCGGCAAAGATCCGCAGGTCTCCGAGCGGGACGTACTCCTCCAGATCCTCTTCGTCCACATCAAGATCAAGGGCGTCAGCCAACTCATCGGCTAGGGACCAGTCGAGGACGGCTGCCGCATCGCTGACGAATCCGCGGAGCCGCCCAGCGTTCTCCCGCACCGCGATGAAGAACTCGTCCCCGACCCCAACGAACCCGAAAACGCCTCCCTCGCCTGGGAATTGCCTAAGGGCGGCCGATAGAGACTCAACGGACGTCGCAATGCGGGACGGCAGGGCCGAAACTGACCACCGGCCCTCCTCGCGGTACGCGGCGATGGCGAAGTCCACCACCTCAGCGTCGACCCGTTCAGTGCTCACGGCCGAATGGTCCCACGTCTGGCGCTCCATCGGTACCTAGACCACTACCCTCAGGCCATGGAAACACTGATCGTCGATCATCCCCTCGTAGCCCATAAGCTGACGCGCCTCCGTGACCAGGACACCTCTTCAGCCACCTTCCGCCTTTTGGCCGAGGAGCTCGTCACCCTGCTGGCCTATGAGGCAACGGATGCCCTGGTCGTTCGACCGGTGACCGTCCGGACACCGGTCGCCGAGGCAGACGGGGTCGAACTCGCCGAGCCAAAGCCCCTCGTGGTACCCATCCTTCGGGCCGGACTAGGCATGCTCAACGGGATGGTCAAGTTGATGCCCACCGCAGAGGTCGGCTTCCTGGGAATGGTCCGTGACGAGACCTCGCTTGTCGCCTCAACGTATGCCGATCGGCTTCCTCAGGACCTATCAAATCGGCAGGTGTTCGTTCTTGATCCCATGCTTGCCACCGGCGGAACCCTCGTCGCCGCAATTGAATTGCTACTGGAGCGCGGGGCTCGCGATGTCACGGCGATCTGCCTGCTCGCAGCTCCCGAGGGCATCGAAAGGGTGGCCCAGGCTTTCGAAGACAGGGACGTGAACGTCAAGGTGGTCACGGCTGGAGTCGACACCCAGCTCAACGAGAAGGGCTACATCGTTCCCGGTCTAGGCGACGCAGGCGATCGCCTCTACGGCGTGGTCTAACCCCCCCCCACTCCGGCGTTTGTCCCGGTATCCGCCACAGGTGGCAAAGAACCGCCCGAATCGACGCGGATTTGGACGTTTGACCCGGCATCCGCCACAGACGGCGCTGGGCCCGGTAGCCGGCACAAACGGCAAAATGGGCGCCTTTTGGCGCCCATTTTTGCTCGTTGTGGCGGATACCGGGACAAACGGTCAAACGTTCTTGAGGGCTGAGACCACCTTCGTGAGTGAGTCCTTCGCGTCCCCGAAGAGCAGGGTCGTCTTCGGGTCGAAGAGCACCTCGTTCTCGATCCCCGCAAATCCCGGCCGCATCGACCTCTTGAGGAAGACGATCTGGGCTGCTTGGTCCACGTCCAGGATTGGCATCCCGTAGATCGGGGCGCTCTTATCAGTGCGAGCGGCCGGGTTCACGACGTCATTGGCGCCGACCACGAGCACAACGTCCGTTGACGAGAACTCCGGATTGATCTCGTCCATCTCCTTGAGTTGCTCATAGGGGACGCTCGCCTCGGCGAGCAGCACATTCATGTGACCTGGCATGCGGCCGGCCACCGGGTGAATCGCGTAGTCGACCTCGATGCCCCGCTCCGTCAGAAGGTCAGCCAGTTCACGCAAGGTGCTCTGGGCCTGAGCAACCGCCAGGCCGTACCCCGGCACCAGGATGACCTTGTTGGAGAAGCCAAGCATGATCGCCACGTCATTCGGCGAACTAGACCGGACCGGGCGATCGGTTCCTGGGCCCGCGCTACCGGCCGTCGTCCCGGAGAACGCCCCAAAAAGGGTCGAGGTGAGGGGACGACCCATCGCCTTCGCCATCTCCTTGGTGAGGAGAGTTCCGGACGCACCGACCAACGTGCCGGCGATGATCAGCAGCACGTTCTGCAGGACGTAGCCGCTGGCGGCAACCGAAAGGCCCGTGAAGGCATTCAGCAGCGAGATGACAATCGGGACGTCTGCCCCTCCGACGGGCAGCACGAACAGCACGCCGAAGATCAGTGACGTGACCAGAAGGGCGACAAGCAGCCAGGTTGCCGGAGCGACAACCAGCCATACAGCGCCGATCACCGTGGCCGCGGCGACCAGGATCGTGACGTACTTGCCGGCCGGAATGATCACCGGGCGCGTGGTCATCAACTCCTGCAACTTCAGGAAGGTAACGATTGACCCGCTGAAAGAGATGGAGCCGATCACGACGGTGAACACCGTCGCGGCCAGGGCAATCTTGTCTTCCGTTCCGACCTCTAGGTACTCGATGACCGAGATGAGGGCAGCCGCGCCGCCACCGACGCCATTGAACAGGGCGACGAGTTGAGGCATCTGCGTCATCTTGACCCGGCGAGCCGAGATCCAGCCGACCGCACTACCCACCGCAATCGCGGCAATGATCAGGGCAAGGTTGTTGAGCGGAATGCCGCTAACGAAGAGGATGACGGTCGCAAGGACAGCACCGGCAGCACCCAGCAAGTTCCCGTTTCGGGCACTGCGAGGCGACGAGAGTCCCTTGAGCGCGAAGATGAAGAGGACCGCGGCAAGTAGGTTCGCCGCCTGAACCCATGTGGGGCTCATGCCGCACCTCCTTGCTTGTCAGTCGCGACGGCCTTCTTGGGCTTAAACATCTCGAGCATCCGGTCGGTCACGACGAAGCCACCGACAAGGTTGATCGCGCCGAGGAGGATCGCGATCACCCCCAGGCCAATCTCCAGAGGGCTGGTGGCTGCACCGGTGACGATGATGCCGCCCAGCAGGACGATGCCGTGGATGGCGTTGGCACCCGACATCAGCGGGGTGTGGAGAACTGTGCTGACCTTCGACACGACCTCGAAGCCGACGAAGATGCTAAGGATGAAGACAGTCAGGAGGGCAATGCCATCCATGATTACGCACCACCATTCAATGCGGCCTTGGCCGCCTCGTTCCTGACTTCGCCGTTCAAGACAACAGCGCACCCGGCAAGGACTTCGTCCTCAATATCGACCGACACAGCCCCGTCCTTGACCGTCAGGGCAAGCAGCGCGTGCACGTTCATCGAGTAGAGCTGAGAGGCATGCACTGGCATTTGGCTCGCAACATCCTTGCCGCCCCAGACAAGGACCTCGCCGAAGCGGACTTCCTCGCCGGCAACCGATCCTTCAACGTTGCCGCCCGTCTCGCTGGCGAGGTCCACGACGACTGAGCCTGGCTTCATCGCCGAGGCCATTTCCTTGGTCACCAGCATCGGTGCCTGGCGCCCAGGGACAGCAGCGGTCGTGATGAGGACATCGGAGCCGGCGATGTACGGCGCCAGGAGCTCGCGCTGCTTGGCTGCACGCTCCTCCGTCATCTCCCGGGCGTAGCCACCAGACCCCTCAAGGGAGTCAAGGTCCAGGTTGATGAAGGTTCCACCCATTGAGCGGACCTCATCAGCACTTGCCGGGCGGACGTCATAAGCGGACACCTTCGCTCCGAGACGCTTGGCCGTGGCAATCGCCTGGAGCCCCGCAACACCCGCACCGAGAACGAGGACCTTCGCGGGCTGAATCGTGCCGGCCGCCGTCATGAACAGGGGGAAGAAGGAAGGGAGTCGGTCTGCCGCGACGAGTGCGGCCCGATAGCCCGTCACCAGTGCCTGCGAGCTCAGCGCATCCATCGACTGCGCCCGCGAAATACGCGGCAGGACGTCGAAGGAAAGTGCCGTCGCCCCCGCCTCGCTGATCGCACGCACCGCATCGAGATCCAAGGCCGGTGACAGGAACGAAATCGCGACCGCACCCTGCTTGAGGGTCCGAGCCCGCGCTGCAGTCAGGGGGCGAACCGAAGCGACCGCATCCGCGCCCGCCAGGGCCGCCGCAGCAGCCTCAGCACTGACGACCTCGGCGCCAACGGCTCGGTAGGCGTCGTCACCGGCGAAACCCTGCGCGCCCGCACCACTCTCAACGACGACCTCAAAACCAAGCTGAATGAACTTCCCGACCACGCTCGGGACGACCGCTACACGGCGTTCACCGGGCGTGGACTCTGCAGGCACGAAGACTCTCACGTGCCGCAGCCTAGGGGTGGCTGCGTGAGTGTGCGCGACGGGTTACGACTTGCGCAGCAGGGTATTCAGGTATGCGTCGAAGATGTCAGCGACCTCACGGCCCCCGGCACTTCGGACGAGATGAACGGGCTGACCGAAGCCCTCAGCCTGCTGGACCGCAATCCGTTCCGGCAGGGCCGGCTTCAGAAGGGTCGATTTCCCGTAGATCTCGGCAAGCTCGTGGGTGCGGAATTGGTGCTCCTCCGCCACTGAACGAACCCGATTGACGACGATCCCGGCCAAGGTCAGCTTGCGGTTGACCGTCCGGCGTATCTCATCGATCTCCGACACGGCACGCTCAACACCCTGGGCGCCGAAATAAGAGGGAGTTGTCACCACGAGAGCCATGTCGGATGCGGCCAGGGCCTCCCGCGTGAGAGCACCGAGTGAGGGGGGACAGTCAATGAGGGTCAGGTCGTAGCCACTGACGTGGTCAAGTGCCTTCGCAAGGCGCGGCTTGAACTCGCGCCCCGACCAGGCGTCGTACTTGATAAGCGTGGGATGACTTGCCAAGACGTCTACTTCACCCGGTTCGACCTCCCACTCGCAGGGAGTCAAGGCGGCTTCGATGGTGGCCTTTGTTGGGTGGGCAAAGACGTCCGCGACCGACGTTTCGGACGGATGGGCGGAGAGCAGGGACGTGGCATTGCCCTGGGGATCAAGATCGATCACCAGGGTTGCCAGGCCCTTGACGGTGGCGGATCCGGCAAGGCCGAGCACGACGGAGGTCTTGCCCACGCCACCCTTGAGGCTGAGCACGCTGATCACTGGCACGCCTGCAGTCTGACTGCCCGGTGCCCGCCTGACAAGCGGAGTTCGCAGTTTTTTGTCAGCTTTCACCCCCGTCAAGTGGGGGACGCTCGACTCAGGACAGCGGGCTTCGTGGCAAATCGTCCGGGTACATCGAGCCCGCCTGGGGAACAGTCGCCTCCAGCAGGTCGAATTCAGCCGGGCTTAGAGCAAGGCTCACCGAGCCAACAATGGAATCGACCGTCGTCGGCCTCGTCGCCCCCGGAATAGGGATCATCACCGGCGACATTGCCAGCAACCAAGCGAGCACGACCTCTTGGGCGGTGGCATCGACCCCGCGAGCGACCTCGGCGAAGCCCGAGTACCGCGACCCAACATCATGAGCCTGATCCGCTCCGCCGAGCGGTGACCACGGCAGGAAGGCGATGCCGCGGTCCGTACAGAGCTCCATCACATCCCGGCCCTCGCGATAACGGGGCGAGAACTCGTTCTGCACCGACACCACGCCCCCGTCGTCCGGTCCGCCGAACTCGCTGAGCGCCACCCGCAACTCGTCCACCGTCACGTTGGACAGGCCGATCATCCGGATCAGCCCGGCCCGGCGCAGGTCACCCATGGCGTGCATCTGATCGCGGTAGGTCATTGTCGGGTCGTGACGGTGGTGCTGGTAGAGGTCGATGACATCGACATCCAATGCGACCAGGCTCGCTTCGCAGGCAGCCAGGAGAGAATCCGGTCGCGAATCCCGGCCCCACGTCTCGCCAGGACCACGAGTGATCCCGCCCTTCGTGGTAACCAGGACGCGCCCTAGGTCAGCGGGGCCCGAATAGGTGCGAATCGCTTCGGCGACGAGGGCCTCGTTATGTCCGATGGCATCCCACGAAGGCGCGTAGATGTTGGACGTGTCCAGCAGGGTGATGCCCAGGTCAAGTGCGCGATGGATTGTCGCAATCGCCTGTTCCCGCTTGTCAATCATCGGGCTGTTCGACATCGGCATGCAGCCGAGCCCGACCGCGGACACCTCCCAGTCACCGATGCGACGTAGGGGAAGCGAGACAGGAAACGATGACATCGTCATTGAGGGAGTCTAGGACGGCTAGCTAAGTCGCTCAGCGGCCTCGAGCCAGGCCACTTCAAGTTCGGACTTCGACTCGCGCAGCGCGTGGAGTTCACGATTCAGGTCACTGAGCCGCTCATGGTCCGCGCTCTGCTCGACCATCGCGGCGTGGATAGCAGCCTCCCGCTCGTCCAACTTGGCGATGGATCGCTCGATACGGGATACCTCCTTCTCGATGGACCGCCGATCGGCTGAGGTCATCGCAACCTGCTGAACACTTTCCGCCAACGGAGCCGCAGCCTGCTTGCCGCGGGCAGGCTGTGACCTGCGGCGCTCGAGGTACTCATCGATCCCACCGGTCAGCCCCAGGATGTGCTCGTCGCCAAGGAGCGCGACGAAGTCATCGCACACGCGTTCCAAGAAGTACCGATCATGGGAGATCACCAGGAGGGTGCCCGCGAATCCATCGAGTAGATCCTCGAGTGCGGTGAGGGTCTCGACGTCGAAATCGTTGGTCGGCTCGTCGAGGACGAGGACGTTCGGCCCGCTCATGAGCAGGCGGGTCAATTGCAGGCGACGGCGCTCGCCCCCCGAGAGGTCGCCGACGGGCGTCCACTGCCCATCGGTGCCGAAGCCGAGGCGCTCGCATAACTGCGAAGCAGTCAGTTCGCGGCCCTTGCCCAGGTCAACCCGAGAGGCAATGTGCTCGACAGCCTCAAGTACCCGCCAGGCTGGATCCAACTCCTCGAGGTGTTGCGAGAGATAGGCGGGCTTCACCGTCACCCCAGTGACCAAGCGGCCGGCAACCGGTGGGACTTCGCCCAAGAGGAGCCGGATGAGGGAGGTCTTCCCCGCCCCGTTGGAGCCGATAATGCCGATCCGGCTGCCCGGGCCGATATTCCATGTCACTCGGTCCAGCAGGGTTCGATCCCCAACCCGAAGGGTTGCATCGTGGAGTTCAAAAACCGTCCGGCCCAGCCGCGCACCCGCGAAGGCAAGGAGTTGCACCCCATCGCGCGGCGGCGGCTCGGACTCGATGAGCTCATTGGCCGCGTCGATTCGAAACTTCGGCTTCGACGTCCGAGCCGGGGCGCCCCGACGAAGCCAAGCAAGCTCCTTGCGCATCAGGTTCTGCCGCCGCGCCTCGCTGGCCGCTGCCTGCCGGTATCTCTCGGCCTTGGCGAGGACGAAGGCTGAGTAGCCGCCGTCGTACTCGTCCACCTGCCCGTCAACAACCTCCCAGGTGCGCTCGCATAGGGCGTCTAAGAACCAGCGATCGTGGGTCACGATGACGACTGCAAGCTTGGCCCTAGCCCGCAGGTGGTCAGCGAGCCAGGCAACGACCTCCACATCGAGGTGGTTGGTGGGCTCATCGAGAAGAAGGACATCGAGGTCGGCAATCAGCGCTCGCGCCAATTGCACCCGACGGCGCTCCCCGCCTGACATCTGGGCCATCCGGCGGGCGAGGAGTGGCTCATCGAAGCCCCCGAGGAGACCGGTCAGGACTTCACGGATGCGTGCATCGGTCGCCCATTCGTGGATCTCCCGCCCCGGCACGAGGTACTGGCCGACCGTCTCCTCCGGGTCGACGACCTCAGCCTGCGAAACCAGGCCCAGATGGACGTCCGACCCGATGGTTACTCGGCCCGCATCAGGCGACTCGACGCCGGCAATCACATGAAGCAGGGTGCTCTTTCCGGCGCCATTGCGACCGACCACGGCAATCCGCTCCCCGGCACTCACACCGAGCGAGACTCCGCCAAGAAGAGGACGCTCCCCGTACGCCTTCCAGACCGTCTCTGCGCTGATCAGATTGCGTCCGGCCACCGGCTCATCCTGTCAGCCCCTACGAGGTGGCCTCACCACTCCGCGTGCGCTCAGGTCACCACTTCTTCTGACTGATCACCACGTTGGTCGGCGAAACCAACTGCACCCGGTCCCCTGAGTCGTTCAGCAGCGTGCCGGACATCCCCCAGTACTGGGTCGCTGCGTCGGGCCTTCCCTTTCCGATACGCACCTTCACCGTTGCTCCCGGACGGATCGTGGTGTTGGCGATGAAGGGGTAGGTCGACACCTTGCGGCGTAGGAAGTAGCCGTCGAGGACGATCGGCTCGCTACTCGTGTTCTTCACCACCACGTGCTCCTCGTTCGCCCGGACAGCCGCCCGACCGGGCCCGGCCACCGCGTCAACGGAGCTAATGATCGCCTTCCCGCGGAGCGGGTCGCTGACGCAGTCAGATATGCACGGGTACTCGAACCAGGCCCTTGGGGTAGTGCTCCTATCGAGTAGGTAGGCGCCATCACCAACGAACTGACCCGCAACCAGGTTCGGAAAGATGGGAGATGAGGCGCCCATGTAGAGGTCATGATCCCCAGGAGTGCCGGAGCCCACGTGGACGGCTCGATAGTCACCGGGTGTGATGATGGTTCCCTCCGGCATGACGAACCACGCCTCCAAACTGGAGTCACGCAATAGCCACCCGGAAACGTCGACGTTCCCGGATCCGACATTTCGAATGATCACTGACTCACCGTTGAGGTTCGCTGCGTCATTCGAGGGGGCATCCCAGTTCACCACCAGCGATAGTCGGGCATCGGGTTGCTCGGTACTCGTGCAGAAGGCTGGATTCCATATGCCCGCTCCCGCTGTCTGCGCCTGGTCAACGATCCCTCGGTAGGTCTGCGATAGACCCGTTTCCCCCTCTAGGGAGAACCACATGGCCAGGCCCGCACGAGCCATGGCGGCCGAGATGTCAACGTCGAAGGCGCCGGTGGCCGGGTTCTGAGCGAAGACGTAGCGCAGGATTCGGCCGCGATTGCTCGAAGCAGCGTCGGACGACCTCAACTGCACCCGCGAACCAACCGGCATCATGCTGGAGAGCAGTTGATAGGCCTGCGGTCCCCCGCACATGTCACTGTCGAAGTGGGAGTTCTGCCAGCCGGTGACCTCAGGGGTATTGATCCCGAGCATGCGCACCCGGACGGGGGATGACCCGTCCGGCCGAATCTCGAAGGTGTCACCGTCATTGATGCGCAGGACGGTTCCGGTCTCCCGAACAGGGATGGTCCGGAAGTCCTCGGGCGCGGCCATAGCCGCCGTCGGAGTCACCAGAAAGAAAACCAATGCCACCGCGGCTGCGATCCGTGCCGGACCCCTCCGCATGAACCAAGGATCACACGGGAATTACCGAAATACCAAGCGCGGAGTGGCTACTCTCCCGCCCGGAGGACTCATGAGGCCAGCCATGCGCGCAATTTCCGCCCTCGCCCTTGCCAGCGGCCTGGGCCTATGGGCAATTGCCATCGCGGCGGGCACAGCACTCGCCGAGGACTGGACGCCCCCGCCGGGCGCCCCTGCCGGATGCCAACCACCGCCCGGAGAGTGCTTCCCGCCTCCCGATGCCCCCGCCACCCAGCCCGATCAACCCAAGCAGCCAACCGAACCGACGCCTGCTTCTAGCACCACCGGCCCCGGTCCTACCGCCGTTGCCAGTAGCCAGCCCACGGCCAACGAGCCGGGGGTCACCACCAAGGAGACAACAAAGCCCTCGGATGCCGCGACCGGGGGCGGCGATTCCGGAGGCGGGGGCGCACCGACCATCTCCATCAATAACGTCGCCCTGCGTGCGGGTGAGGCCGTAAACGTCCCGATAAGTATCGATGGGATCTCCGCGACCGACGATCCGGTAGTGACCGCGGTGGTGCGGATCACCGGCGGAACCGGTGCCCTACCGGGCCAGTCAGGCACGACACTCACCGTTGGCGGGCTCAGCGCCTCGCAGACAGCGGCCGTCCTGCGCCAGCTGGTCATAACGGCCGATGGGACCGGGGACGTGAGCGTGTCAGTCGAAGCCGCCCCCGATCGAAACCCCACGGAGGGCATTTCAACCCGACGGACCCTGACGGTGCTGGCTGCGGCGGCCACCTCCACAGCACCAACGACCGATGTGACAGGGGCCGCTGTAGCGGCCCCAACAGGTGAACCCAAGCCTGAGCCATCAGCCCGGCCCACGGCCCAGGCGCGGGGTGCGCAGATCACCCTGCCCGCATACGACCCTGCGGAGAACCCCGCCCAGACGGTTGACACGACGGTCACCGCCGTGGCCCTGATCGGGGCGGTGGGCCTTGCGGCCGGGGGCGTCGCCGCGGGAGTCGGGGGTGCCGGTGGTGTTGATCAGCGTGCTCCGTCCGACCGACCCAGTGACAGTCGGACGTCCGGTAGCCCCTATCGCCGCGAGGATCAGACCACCCAGATGCTGGCCCCCGGAGACTCCGGCTCCTTCCTGGCAATCGACACCAATCTGGAGGGTCTGGCCGCTGCCCTGGGGTCGGCCAGCATGCGTCGCAGGGTCAGAACCTGGCGGCTGCCGCTCACGGAATCCCTCGACAGGCTGACGGCCGCGGTATTCGACATCGCCACGCGGGTTTCACCGCTCAGCGCCCGGATGGTCGCGGACTCGACCTACGTGCGGGCGATGTTTGGATCAGCGTCCCTGCTGCTCCCGATTGCTGGAGTCGTCCTAGGCGCGGTGGCGGTCGCAAACGTGAATGGTCTTGCCGTGGCTCCAAGCGCTGCGCTCCTCGGCGCGGTGATCTTCCTCGGCTGCCTCGACGCGCTAGCCGGCTTCGTCGCCGTGGCAACCTTCGCGATCGGGATAGCCGCGCTCGGCGGGATCACGGACGCGTCCAGCATTCGAACCCTCCTCGGCCTGGCCATCGTTGGCTTCGGCCCGGCACTCATCGCGGGCGCATCACGCCCTATGCGACGACCCGCGGATACCTACACCGGCTGGGAGCGCCTCGGTGACTTCGTTGTCGTGCCCCTCGTCGGTGCCTTCGCCGTGCAGGGGACGATCAGTGCCCTGCCCGCGCTCTCGGGGTTCCAACTGCCGATCGCGAACGAGGCCGGCCTGCTGGCCCTCGTCGCCCTCATTGGCCTTCTCATGAGGGTCTCGATGGAAGAGCTCGCGGCGCGCTCCTACCCGGAGCGAATTGCCGCAGTGGCACCGCCGGATATTCCGGCGTATCGACCGGTCCGACGGCTCGTCCTGATCGCAATCCGGACGGCCCTATTCGGGTTTGTCGCCGTCGCCTTCATTGGCAATGTCTGGCAGTTGTGGGTGGGCTTGGCCTTGTTCGCCGGTGCAGAACTGTGTCTCGTGCTTGCCCCTCGCATGCCCAACTGGCCACCGCTGTTTCACCTCATCCCGGTTGGCGTGCCGAGATTCGTCTTCATCGTCCTGACTGCCCTCGGACTCGGCACCGTGGCTTCGCTGCTCGTGGGCGATGAAGCCGACCTGGCCCGCATGTCCTTCGTCCTACTGCTCATTCCCGGATTGGTCCTTGCCGCCCTCGGAATGTTCGGCCGCCAGCCGAAGGATGGGGACGTGCGCTGGTACCTGCGTTCGTCGATGCGGACGGTCTATCGCGCAGGTGGTGTCCTGCTCCTCGTGGCGGCCATCTACCTCACCCAGTTCCCGCCGACTGGGTGATAGCGATTGGCGTGATGGCCCCGTTCTAGCCACAGACAGCACAGCATTCGAGCCCACGTAACCTTTCTCCATGGCGCCGGACAGGCATGATCGCGAGTCGTACTTCCCGGCGATTGAGAAGAAGCACGGCCAGCCGATGTCCTACTGGTTCGACCAGATGCAGGAGATCGCCGACCGCAAGTACCCGGAGCAGATCGCCTACCTGCGCGAGAACCACGGATTCAGCCAGGCCCATGCAAATGCCCTGGTGCTCTATTGCCGGGGCTCAAAGTCCTCTCGGCGCTACAACACCCTCGATGAGTTCCTTGCACCCGTGGATGACCAAATGTCCGAGACGGTTCGGTCCATCTTCTCCGCGATCCAGGAGAAGTACCCGAGGCTGGAGTTGGTGATTGCCTGGAACCAGCCCATGCTGAAGATCGATGGCCAGTACGTCTTCGGCCTCTCGGTCACCACGAACTACATCCTCATGGCTCCCGTGAGCACCGCCGTCCTTGACGAGTTCCGACCACGGCTGACCGAGTTCACCGTCAACAAGAAGACCATCCGTGTACCCGCCGACTGGAAGGTGAACAAGACCCTCTTGCGCGACATGGTGGCCGCTCGACTCCGCGAGATCCACCCCTAGCGGCTCCTGCTACCGAGTCCGACTGTCCTAGAGGTAGGTGCCACCGATGCAGTCCTTCTGGGCACTGGAACGGTTTGCTCCCCTCAGGTTCGTTCCCACCAGTTGACTTCCGGTGAAGACGGAATCGTTGAGGATGGCGTTGGACGCGTCCGCCCCAGAGAGATTCGCGGCAAAGAAACGTCAGCCAGCGGCTGCCAGGTCACTGAATACAGCCTTGACGAGCGTTGCCCAGGTGAGGTTTGCGATCTCCTAGCCGCTGGTGAGCCAGTTGTTCGCCAGGTGGCGACGGCGGAGCATCAGGCCCCCATGAGCCGGGCGAAGTTGTCCTGTCAACATCGGGAGAAATCAATGCTTGGGTCGATGACGGTTGCTTCTTCGGTCGAGTCAGGGTGTCTCGATCCGGCATTGAGGTCCAGATGCCTTTGCGAGTCGTTGGTCCGCAGTAACCAAGACTGCGCCAAGTGCTTCGGCAAGGGCGACGTAGCAAGCATCGTAAGAGGTGAGGTTTCTTCGGAGGTCCCACACTCGTTGAAGAAGCGGTGCCGTTGGGAAGACCGTAATCGGGAAATCGAGCAGGTCCTCGACGGCAGCATCCGCTTGTTCCGGCGTCAACTGACCCCGGTGGACGTGGCGCCGAATGACCGAGGTGACCTCGACTCGCAGGAGGTCCGGGCCAGCGATCGACTCCCCGTAGAGGCGCTCCCTGAATCGCCGTCCGTCTTCGCCCGCATCGGCTATCACCGGGGCGAGAACTGAGGCATCAATGACGAGCACGTTCCGCCTCAATTGCCTCCAGCGCACTTGCGGCGGAAAGGCGGCCCTTCGGTCGACGTTCGATCCGCTCAAGCATTTCGTCCATAGTCGGAGTCGCCGCAATCTGCGCGAGCTGTGCCGCAAGGAACTGCTGGAGTGACTGCCCGGCCAGTTCAGCTCGACGGACAAGCTCTTCGTGAACGTGCTCAGGGACATCACGCACCTGCACATTCGGCATGCATGCATAATACATGCACTCGGCCAGCGGCCACGCGGGCGTGGCTCTCGGAGTGCCGTCCGGAGCCGACGACTTACGGACCGTAGGAACCGGGCCAGCGTGACGAGCCAGCCGCTGAGACTTGCCGGGACGCCAGTCCGCTGGTCCCGCCCTGTCCGCCAGAAACCTAGAGCCCCGTTACCCTCCGAGTAAGCCGGAGGCGCCATTGGCCGCGGCGAGATCCACACACGTGACAAAAGTGCGCCCGAAGGGTGTGCTGTTCCAGGACATATTTATCGGATGTCCCGCGACATGCTTATCGCTTGAGGGGCCAGCGTTCGCTGCATGTCGAAGCAGCGAGTCATCGTCGAAGCAGTCCTGTCGGGCAAGTC
>JAULZL010000235.1:0-3770 GCA_032117355.1 Candidatus Nanopelagicales bacterium | reverse complement strand
GCCTCGGTCTGCCAGTTCTGCGCCGTCAAGGTGGTTCCGGTTGGAGCGTGCACCGGGCGGGGGCCGGGGGTCATGGACATGGTGACATTCGATCGTCATCTGCCCTCGGTAGCGAGGGTGGATACCTAGAAGCTGTCTGGTATCCCAGACAGCACCGCACCCCAACAGGGGTCAAGCCTTGGGTAATGAGAAGAACCCCTCGGGGACCTCCGCCTTGAGATATTGGACGACCACCTGTGGGGCAATAGCCCGCGGTGACACCTCGTCAAAGTAGGCAAGGGGTTGATAGAACAACGGAAGAAAGGGCATCAGGCATCCGACAGCAACAAGCAGGTTCAGCCGCTGCGAATACATATTGAGCCATGCAAAGGCGATCAGTGCGAAGTTGGACAGCGCCAGGAAGTTCCACCGGCTGGCGTCCCAGCCAAGGAATCCGAGAGCCAATGGAGCCAGACTTGCAGCCATCGCGACAAGGCCGAGGGCCACACCCGTTCCGAGAACCCGATTCCGGTCAACGATCAGGAGTACCCAGCCGATGACTATGCCGACGGCGATGGGGATGACCCACATTGATACGTCCCAGACTGAATACAACTGCCAGGCATCGCTCAGGGATCGGGCTTGAAGATTGATTGCGTCATAGCGAATGGGAAATTCGACGGCGGAGTCCCACTTCGCCAGGGCAATTTCTCGCTTGGCGGTTTCGATCTGCGGCATAAGGACGACGGCGACGACGGCGGCCACTGGCGCCAGGCAGGTGGCGAACGCCTTGCGCGGTCCGTAAGCGGCCATGACCCGATACAGGAAGACGGGCAAAGTAGCCAGCAGCATGTTCTCGTGAATGAAGGCCGACGATGCCATGACCGCGGTCGCCCACCACGGATGATTTCGATCGACGAGCAGGATGGCTGCAAATAGTGCGAGGTAAAGAAGAATGTCGAGGTATCCGACGATGTGAAAGAGGAAGGCACCGGTAGGCGCGAGGATCCACAGCAGGGCAACAAGGCGCTGTGAATCATTCGTCGCCTTGCTCGCCGCCACAACGATGCAGGCGAGAAGGGCTAGCAGGAGAAGCACGCTGGTGACCGCGAAAGTCGAGTACGCAAAATCAAAGATCGCCCACAACGGTTTGAACACGGTACCGAAGGCGGCACGACGGTAGAAGCCGTCGTTGGAATTGACGAGTGCCAGCGAGGTCGACCAGTAGTTGGGCAGTCGGAATCCGATGTACGCCGGCACGAGCAGCGCAGCAACCAGAACCCCTAGGAACAGCGGGTGAGAACGCGTAGTTTCCTTCATCGAATCTCCTCCCAGAGTGTGGCAAGGTCGGCAACGTCCTCGGGCCTTTCCAGCAGGACAGGGCTTCCCTGCAGCACCGCTTCCACGTATCCCGCGGGCACATCGCGGGCGTAGTGGCCGACCCGCCAGTCATAGTTTTCGGCGACATACGGTCGACTAGCCAGGAATCGGTCAGCTAGTGCGCACGTGTCAATCCAGTGCACGAGAGGACCGGAGAGGACCGCATCCTGCCCCAGGGTCCCGCACTGGACTTGAACATCCGTGACCTTCGCGTCGGATGTAGCTGGGGGCCAGTCGCCTGCGGCATTCGTCAACTCCACCATTCTCGAGCCCTGGTTTCCCCGCGCCGTTGTTGCGTCGGTATCTCCTAAGGCTTGGACGTAGGACCAAAAACCAAGCCATGGGGCGTAGATGCTGCGCTCATCCGAAACTTGGCCATCGAGGTAGTAGGCCCACCGAGGCTCAACGGGCGTAGATGACAACGTGGCGTCCGAGCGTCCCCACGAGAAGACCATCAGACCGATCGCCGCGAGTATCGCCAGGAACAGGTTCACGATTTGCTGGGTGGGCTGCCGAAGAGGAGTTTGACCGGCAGCGTCCATCGCCCAGCGGCTTACTGCAAGCACTACTACTGAGACAACGACTGGCACGGCCAAGAACCGAAAAGCCATGAAATCGCCGCCTATCCAGACGACATAGCCGAGATATGCCACGACTCCGAGCATCCACGTCCGTGCGACGGTGGTGCCGGCAAAGACTGCAAGTACGACCGAACCAAGGAGGGCGATTCCGCTGATCGGGTCATTCGAGATGCTGACGTAGAGATAGCGAATCCCCTGCACGATCAGTTCAGTTTTGGGAATGTCCACGTTCGTCTTGGCTAGAAAAGTATTCGGCAGCAGACTGGCGTAGGTGGCTTGTGAGAAAACCAGCCAACCACCGACGATGACAACCGGCGGCAGGACGAGGCAGGCAAGGGTGCGCAACTTGCGCCGATTGGCAAGGACGACCAAAGCAAGGGGTGCGACAAGGATGAGGACGAGGTCCAGACGGTTGAGCAGCACAAGAGCACTGACCACCCCGAGGGCCGCCGAATTCCTCAGCGACATGTCCTGAACTCCCCGCGCTGTTAGCGCGACAGCCGTGGCAAGCAGCAGGAACGAAAGGGAATTCTCGAGTCCGGACGTGCTGTACTCGATGAAAGCGTTTGACAGTAGGAGAAGCGAAGCAGCGATCAAGACCCTCGGCAGGCTTGGGGTCGACCAGAGGATGACGGCTGCGGCCGCCGTGGCGCAGATGACACCCAGCAGGATGGGCGCAATCGCCCACGAACCAGTGAGAGTGCCGGCGAGGGTCAACAGAAGGAACCAGAGTGGATGGGTGTAAGCCTGCACCCGCTCATCAATGTTGAAGCCAAGTCCCCACCCGTGGGTCACGTTCAGTGCATGGCGGACGGTGATGAGGGCATCGTCAGTTATCCACGCGTACCGCAGCACAGTTGCGGAGATCAGCACCAACGCAACAACCCGAACGACACTCAGGAGCCGATGGCCGCCAAGCCAACCTGATTCTTGTTGCATTTCAATCACCCCGTTGCCCTCGCGGCACCTTCAGACTCTGAAGCGGCTGCTGAATCTCGCTAAGTCTCTCTGATGTAGTCGATTGAGAGAACCGGTTTCTAGCACATTGCAGCTGTGCGCGCGGTGTCGCCCGGGGTCTGGAATCGGCAGGAATCCCTGGCTTCTGAACCACCCCCACTCGGCGTGGGATGCTCGGGGAGATCCCGAAACCCCCGCCAAGGGCCATGACCGCTGAGGTGAGACGCAATGCCCAGTGTTCCCGCTGCCCGTCAAGCCATGGCCCTGTTGCGTGCCCTGGCAACTGCACCCGGCCCCTTGCCCGCTGCTGCCCTGGCCCGCGATCTCGGCCTGCCTCGCTCTACGACCTACCACCTGCTGGCGGCAATGGCGGATGACGGCTTCGTCACCCACTACCCGGAGGACCAGCGCTGGGGTCTGGGAGTCACCGCCTTCGAACTTGGGACGGCTTACCTTCGCCAGGACCGCCTGGAACGGCACGCGCGACCACTGCTTCGCAGTTTGGCCGCGAGCCTGCCGACCGACCTCCCGTCGGTGGTCCACTGCGGGATCTTGCACGGGCGGGAAACCCTGTACCTGGTGACTGAGCCCGGACCGCGGCCACTCACCACGGTCGCGGATGTGGGCGTCCGACTCCCCGCTTCGCTGACGGCCTCCGGTCGGGCCATGCTGGCCATGCTCCCGGCGGCCCAGGTTCGCGCGCTGTTTCCAGATTCGTCATCCTTCGTCGATCGGACGGGACGAGGACCCCGGTCGGCGTCAGCTCTCCGCGCACTCCTGGCTGATGAGCGGTTGGCCGGAATCAGCGTCGAGGACGGGTTCATCGCGCAGGGGTTCGCCTCGATCGCCGCCGCGGCACTTGACCGAGCCGAT
>JAULZL010000234.1:0-6585 GCA_032117355.1 Candidatus Nanopelagicales bacterium | reverse complement strand
GGGCTTCGGCACCGCCCGCACCAGCCGCCGCGGCACTACCCGCGCCGTCGGCCGCGTTTTCGGCCGCGACGGCGTCCGCAACCGGCTGGGCGGCCGCTACCACCCGAACCCAGTCGCTGAGAACGGTCTTGGGGACGCGGGCGCCAGCACGGTCGAGAAGAACGGAGGTCTGCGCAATTCGGGCGTAGCCGACCGCCAGAGCTATGGGCCCAGTGCTCGCGAGGGATGGGTTGCGGGCGAAAAGACTGCTCGCCGGCCAGGTTCCCGCGGCGGTGCAGGTGGACTTGTCCTGGCCGGTGCAGCCAAACAGGGTGAAGGTGGTGTTCGCGAGCAGATTGGGTGCCTGCCAGCCGTTAGGCAGCCGCCAGGTGCTACCGACGGCCCCGTAGGCAGTGCCCGCCGTCAGCGAACCCCCCGCCGCGATCGCAGGGATCGGATTGGCCTCGGCGTTGAAGGTAGCGAGACGTGTCGGAGCCGGCTGGACGAGGTCAACCGCGACGACTCCGGGCCGCAACGGTACGACGGCCCCCAGGTCGATGTTGAGCGAACCGGCAGGGCTGCCGGAGCCATCACCACCCCCGTTCACGCCGGGAACGCACTTCACGACCGACTCTGCCCAGGCAGACCAACCCTTGCGGTTCTGGGCCGACGATCTCATCCGAAAACAGGTATCCGCTGACGTGATCGTGTCACTCAGATAGCAGTTGAGGTCCTGGGTGGCGAGGTCGTTGAGCGGACCGTCGCTTCGGCAGGACATCCCGGACGCCTCGTACTGAGCTGGTGTCACCTGGCATGCAGCATCGGGACATCGCACGAACTGCATACGGATGGATTGCGGACGACTGACCGCGCCGGGAGCCCAGCGACCCCCCGACACACTGCCGATCCGGTTGCCAACGACCAAGTCGCCGGAGAAGGCTGCGCCGTACGAACCGAGCTGCGGCGGGGCAATGTTCGTCGGGAGGGTGTCGCGGGGATCAACCGCCGGGGCCACTCTGATGCTCTGAGTGTGTTGCGCCGACCAGCCATCGGGGTTCTTCAGCCGGACTCCCACCGCGATCAACGAGTTAGCGGGCAGGTTCGATAAGCCTAGGCTGGCCAGGGTCGGTGTCCGCTCCATGTTGTAGTTGGACGGAGCGATCGGCTGCTGGATCGTTTGCGGATTGCCAATCCACGGGCAGGCGCCGAATCCGGAACACCACATATCCGATCGACCGATTTTGATCTCCATCGTGGTGGCCTTGACACCACAGCGGCCGCCTCGGATGCATTCGGTTGAACGGACCGCAACCCACAGTGTGGAAGAGCCATCGGGCAGGATGAGGGAGCCGCCGAGGTCGTCAGAGGTCAGCTTGACCTCAGTGATGTCGACCGGCAGGTTGGGGCCGGCAGCCTGAGCCTGCTGGGGAAGCAGCAGGGTGTGACGAGGGCAGCCGCGAGGGCAGTGGATCTTCCGCGCACGATGCCTCCCGGGATCCCTCAGTGGCGCGCCATCCAGCAGGGTGGATGTTAGACCCCGAAGGGGGTTCGTGAATCAAGAACGTGAGCACATTCGCCGCTGAATCCCGAGGTGCCCGTCCCGCTCAGCGGCGGAATTGCCTGTCCCGTTGCCTATGCCGACAGCGAGATCGTGATGCCCACCCGCTCCTTGCCCGCACTGCGGCGGAGGAACAGCCAACCCAGCAGGCCGTAGCGGCGCTTGATCACATCGCTGGTGCGCTGAGTCTGCGCTGGGTCCTGCAACTGCGCGTTGGCCGAGACCTGCGGACCGGTAAGCCGACCTCGCACATCGCACGAGCCGACAAGCACGCTGGGGTTGTTACGAATTCGTCTGGCCTTGCCCGAGGTGGCCTCGGTCGCCACCAGGAGGGTGTCTGCTTCGCGGACGAGCCATACCGGCGTCGTCACCTTCGTGCCATCCTTTCGGAAGGTCGTAAGAGCTAGGTACTTCCCGCGGGCAAGGCTTTCGATGGTTACGTCCATAGGGCTACCAGCCTTCGGCTGGCAGAAACGAAACGACGGCTGGGCGAGCCTCGGCTGCTCGCGCGACGAGCCAGCGCTCCCGACCGTCCGATTCACCGAGTGTATGCCGACCGACATGGGCGATGGCCGGGCCTGCCAGGACGAGTTCCTTGACGAACGCTGAGTCTTGCCCCATGGATGGACTCGCTGTTGCCCGGCCCAACCAGGACTCCGCCAGTCATGAAGCGGACAGCCCTGATACCCTCCCATCACCATGACGGCGCTGTTCCTCCTTCGCTGCCGCGGCGAGGCCTGACCCACCGGCCCCTCGTCGCGGGATTCATTGTTCGCCGGTAGCCAGGCCCGAACTGAATCCAGGAGACCGCGATGACCAGCACCTTCGATCGTGCACAGCCCTATTCCCAGCGCAATGCCCAGCGCGAATCGGCGATGCGCTTCCAGCGTTACATGCCCTTCACTCCCATAGACCTTCCCGACCGAACCTGGCCCAATGCCGTCGCAACCCAGGCTCCTCGCTGGTGCGCGGTCGACCTGCGCGACGGCAACCAGGCCCTCATTGACCCGATGACCGCCCAGCGCAAGCTGCGGATGTTCAACCTGCTGGTGAGCATGGGCTACAAGGAGATCGAAGTCGGCTTCCCATCGGCTTCGCAGACGGACTTTGACTTCGTCCGGATGCTGATCGAGGACGACCTGATCCCGGATGACGTGGTGATCCAGGTCCTCACCCAGTCACGCGAGCACCTCATCGAGCGCACCTTCGAGTCGATCAACGGGGCAGATCAGGCAATCGTCCACCTCTACAACTCGACATCCACCTTGCAGCGGCGAGTCGTCTTCGGCCTCGACCGCCAGGGAATCATCGACATCGCGGTACATGGAGCCCAACTCTGCGCGAAGTTCGCCGAGCAGGTCGATGCCGACGTCTTCTTCGAGTACTCCCCCGAGTCGTACACCGGGACTGAACTCGACTTCGCCGTGGAGATCTGCGATGCCGTCACCGACGTCTGGCAGCCGACCCCGGACCGCAAGGTCATCGTGAACTTGCCGGCCACCGTCGAAATGGCCACGCCCAACGTCTACGCCGACTCCATCGAGTGGATGACGCGCAATCTCGCCCGACGCGATTCCCTGGTCGTCTCCCTGCACCCGCACAACGATCGCGGGACTGCGGTCGCTGCAGCCGAGCTCGGCTATCTGGCCGGCGCCGATCGAATCGAAGGGTGTCTGTTCGGCAATGGCGAGCGGACGGGCAACGTGTGCCTGGTGACCCTGGGCCTGAACCTGTTCAGTCAGGGCGTTGACCCACAGATCGACTTCAGCGACATCGACGAGATTCGCCGCACTGTCGAGTACTGCAATCAGATCCCGGTTCACGAGCGCCATCCCTACGGAGGCGATCTGGTTTACACCGCGTTCTCCGGATCCCATCAGGATGCGATCAACAAGGGGCTCAGGGCCATGGAGGCCGATGCGGCAATCGCCGGGGTCGACGTTGATGCCTTTACGTGGGGGGTGCCCTACCTGCCCATCGATCCGAAGGATGTCGGTCGTACGTACGAGGCCGTTATTCGCGTCAACTCGCAGTCCGGCAAGGGCGGAGTCGCGTACATCATGCGGACGGAACACAAGCTCGAACTGCCACGACGATTGCAGATCGAATTCTCCCAGGTGATTCAGCAGGTGACCGATGATGCTGGCGGCGAGGTGGGAAGCGGCGAGATGTGGTCGATCTTCTCCAGTGAGTACCTCCCGGATACCCGCGCACCATGGGGGCGCTTCTCACTGAAGTCCGTCAAGCAGGACTCCGATGTCGATGGCGACACCACGGTCAGCGTGGTGCTGCTCGACGATGGCGTCGAAGTTTCGCTGGGGGGCTCGGGCAATGGCCCGGTCGCTGCCTTCTGCGCTGCACTCGCGTCGCATGGCATCGACGTGCGGGTGCTCGACTACGCCGAGCATGCGATGAGCGCGGGTGGGGATGCCAAGGCAGCGGCTTACCTCGAGTGTGCGGTCGAGGGGCGCGTCCTGTGGGGAGTCGGCATCGATCCATCCATCACGACGTCCTCGCTCAAGGCGATTGTCAGCGCGGTCAACCGAGCCCTTCGATAGCGGACGTGACCGGCGCTCGGGATCGTGAGGATTGCGCCCAGGCCACGGCGAGGACGACGATCATGGCGGTAGCCACCGTTAGCAGGCTTACCTGCTCGCCGAGCAGCAAGGCCGACCACAGCAGGGTCAGCAAGGCTTGGAGTTGCTGAACCTGTCCACCGCGAGCCACCCCAGCCAGGTGCAGACCCTGGTACCAGGCGAAGAAGCCGAGATACATGGCAACGACGCCGAGAAAGATCAGGGATCCCCACTGCACCGGATTCGGCGAGTAGGAATCCTTCGTCGCCCACCACAGCAGCACACTTGCCGGCACGGTGACCGGCAGGGCGAAGACGACGACCCACGAAATGACCTGCCAGCCGGGCATCTCCCGGGTGACCGCGGCTCCCTGGACGTAGCACATTGAGGAGAGGATCACCGCTCCGACAATCAGCAGGTCACCGATGAGACCGCCGCCCTCGAGACCGGTTCGCGAGATCGAGAAGCCGATCAGGGCCGCAGTGCCCAATCCAACTGCCGCCCAAAAGCCGGTCGACACTCGCTCGTGCGTGAACGTGACCGCGAAGACCGCCGTCATCATCGGCATGAAGGAGGCAATGACGGCCGCGTGCCCCGATGAGGTGTGCACCAGCGCAAGGGCCAGCAGGATCGGCCAGCCGAAGACGGCCCCGATCATCGTGATCGCGATTGGCCGCCAGAGGTGACGGGGTGGAGCGGGGACCCTCCTGGCCATCAGCACGCCGATCGCGAGTAGTCCGGCGATCACTGCGCGACCACTGGCAGTGAACAGCGGATCAAAGCCCCCGACCGCAACCTTGGTCAGCGGGATGGTGAAGGACCACAGGAAGACGGCAATGAATGCGAGGACGAGACCCCGCTTTCGTGATGCGTTCATCGGAGGCCAGCGCCGGTCAGGCGAGGTCGACCGCCTTGCCCGAGTGCGCCCCGATCCGTTCGGCGATCGCTTCGACGGCCTCATCGGACACGGAGGAGTCGACCGTCAGGACGATGAGTGCGTGACCATTGGGATCTTCGCGGCTCACCTGCATGCCACCAATGTTGACCCCGGCCTCGCCGAGCATCTGGCCGACGATGCCGACAACTCCCGGCTTGTCGTGGTACCGGAAGAACACCATGTAGCCGCTGATTGGGACGTCAACATCGAAGCCGTCGACGTCGACGACCTTGGCGATATTGCGATCCCCGGTGACGGTGCCGGCGACACTCACGCTCTCACCATTCGTTTGCGTCAACCGCACTCGCACGAGGGACCGATGATCCGGGCTCTCGGGGCTCGTCGAAAGTACGACGGTGACCCCGCGCTGCTCGGCGATCACCGGGGCATTGACGTACGAGACCGGATCGTGGACGAGGGTCTCGAACACTCCCTTGAGGGCGGAGAGCTCGAGAACCCGGACGTCGTTCTCCACGATCCCGCCAAGCACCTCCACATCGATCTGGGAAATCGAGTCGGGCGACAGGCTGCTTGCGATGGCGCCAAGCTTCTCGGCGAGTGGCAGCAGCGCCTTCACCTGGTCGGCCAACTGGCCCCCCTGGACGTTCACCGCGTCGGGGACGAGCTCTCCGGCGAGGGCCAGCCGTACCGACTTCGCTACCGCAATGCCCGCCTTCTCCTGAGCCTCATCGGTCGAAGCTCCGAGATGCGGGGTGGCGACTACCTGTTCGAGGGTGAACAGTGGCGAGTCGGTGCACGGCTCCTTGGCGAACACGTCCAGGCCAGCTCCCGCGACCCGGCCATCGACGATCGCGTCGTAGAGCGCTTTCTCGTCAACAATGCCGCCTCGGGCCGCGTTGATGATGCGCACCGTCGGCTTGACCTTGTGCAGGGCCTCATCGTTGATCAGGCCGAGCGTCTCCTTCGTCTTGGGAAGGTGGACCGTGATGAAGTCGCTCTCTGCGAGAAGCTCATCGAGGGTGACCATCCGAATTCCGAGCTGGGAGGCGCGAGCGGGCTGTACATAGGGGTCGTAAGCGATCAGCCGGACGCCGAAAGCGCTCAGGCGCTGCGCCACGAGGACGCCAATGCGGCCCAGGCCGACGATCCCGACAACCTTGTCCGCGACCTCGACCCCGGTGTACTTGGCACGCTTCCACTCGCCTCGGTGCAGTGCACTATTCGCCGGGACGACATTGCGCGCACTGGCCAGCAGTAGGGCGACCGCGAGCTCAGCGGCGCTGACGATGTTTGAGGTCGGAGCGTTCACGACCATGACGCCGGCCTGGGTCGCTGCCTTGACGTCGACGTTGTCGAGCCCGACCCCGGCCCGGGCAACAACCTTCAACCTCTTCGCTGCAGCCAGCGCCTCGGCATCGATCTGGGTTGCCGATCGGACGAGCACCGCATCGACATCGGCGATGGCGGGCAGCAACTCAGCTCGATTGGCTCCATCGCAGGAGACGATCTCGAAGTCGGGACCGAGCGCCTCAACCGTGGCAGGGGACAACTCTTCAGCGATGAGCACGCGTGGC
>JAULZL010000233.1:0-1988 GCA_032117355.1 Candidatus Nanopelagicales bacterium | reverse complement strand
GCGCCGGATGCCGCGACTGTCCATGCGGTCGAGGGCCAGTCCGCGGCAGTTAGTAGCAGCTGAGGCGCCCCATCGACGTGAGCGAGAGGGCGCGCTCCGACGATGCGAAGTTCGAACCCACGGGCCCCATTCGAGTTTCACGGTGACTTCCGGGGGCAACGCCGGCGTCTGAATATCGGAACGTGCATTGCGCGAACTCGCCGCCCTGGAGCCATGCCGCCCCGAGGGGTACCTCGAGGGCTTGCGTCGGGATTGGGACCGCGTGCAGTCGTCAGCTTGATCGTCCTCGATGCCGCGACAAGCCTGGAGGGCGGTCCGGCAACCTTCGACCAGCGACTGCGATCGGCAGCAGAGCGGGTTGGCGCTTCCCGTCGTCGAGGAGCGGCTCCTAGCCAGGCCACTGCGTGCACGTGACCAAAGCGTGCACTACTTCACATAGCTGATAACCACGTTGACCCTTCTCGCGGTCGATCCGGCTTCCTTGGCCTTACCCTCCCCCCGGACAATGAAGACCCCCTTCACCCCGCGGGACTTCAGGTAGGTCACCACGGCCTTGGCTCGCTTCGTCGACAGGGACAAGTCGTTGCTCGTGGTAACCGTGCCCTGGACGTAGCCGATGGCCACGGTGCGAACGGCTCGAGCCTTGACCGTGCGAGCCATGGCCCGCAGTTTGGCCTTGCTGGCATCGGTGAGCGTTGCCGATAGGGGCGCGAAGGTGACGATCTTCGCGACCTTCCGAACGGCCGGCCTGGATGTTGCTGCCTGGACGATGACCGGCAAGGACACGGATCGAACGGCACCCTCTGGCGTGTAGCCATTCGCCTGGATGGTGTGCCTGCCAGCGGGGATGCTCATCGGGAGCTGCACCTGGCCGAGGAACTCGCCTTGTGCATTGGTGAGCACGTCACCGAGGTATACGGGCTGGGAGAAGAGGTAAAGCTTGATGGGGCTCTCCTTCATGAAGCCCGATCCCCAGGTGGAAGCGAAGCGGTCCGATTCCAGGATCAGTGCTCCATCAGGGGTTAGTCCCAATGGCGCGCCCTGGCTATTCGCGCCCGCCAATGCCATCCAGAAGCCGGGGCCCGTGATGCGAATCGCCCTGTTGGCGTCGACTGGGAACACGGTCGCGGGGACGCTGAACCCGTTGACGAGCAGCGCTGCATTCCCGGCAGGTGGGCGAGATGCAATGACCGGTGCGAGTGGAGGCAGCGCCGGAGCAGGCTGGGCAGGCGCGGAAGTCGAAGGCTCAGCGTCTGGCGCCGGCTGGTCTTCACCGGCACCGCCACCGCCACTCGACGCGCCGGCTGCAGTGGTGAACGTGGCTGAGGCCGATGGGTAGACGTAAGTGATGCCGTTGACCGTGATCGACGCGACCATGCGCACGTAGTAAGTCGTCGATGCGCCGAGCCCGGTGCACGAGCCGCTAGCCGTCTCGGCCGTCTGGCCGGCCATCGGGGACTCGGTAGCCGTCCCGGTGGTCGCGATGCTCGCGAAGGTGGCTGAGGCAGAGCACTCGTAGACAACGGTGGTGGAGCTGCTGCCCGAGGTCGCCGTTCCGGTGAAGCTACCGGTGGATGAGCTCGTGGCCGTGACGGTCGGCGTCCCGGGTATCGGGGGGACGGTCCCATTGGGCAAGGTGGTGAAGGAACTCGTCGTGCCGCATCCGCTACCCGCCACGCTGTCGGCGCAGACGCGGTAGTAGTACGTCGTGTTGGCTGTCAGGCCGGTGATCGTGCCTAGGGCCGGGATGAATGAGGCTCCCGCGAGCGTGGCCAATCCAGTGTTGCTGGTGAGTGCCAACGTCGAACCACCGCCGTTGTTCACGGTGGTCTGATTCGTCGAGTAGTAGACCCTCGGCGTGGTTGCGAGGTGTTGGGGGTTCGCCGTCCCGGCGATGTTGGCGGCACTGGTCGTGATGCCGGTGCTGGCCCCCGTCGTCGCCAGGGGCATCGCGGTGATGATGATCAGGCCATCGGCCGCGCTACCGC
>JAULZL010000232.1:0-4402 GCA_032117355.1 Candidatus Nanopelagicales bacterium | reverse complement strand
CCTCCGGTATCAGTCCTGTTTGGCGCGTGAAGCCTAGAGGCTGCCGAGAACTGCTGTACTTGCCGATCGTCCTCACCCCGGTGAGTGAATCGCTCGGCCAGTGCAGCGGCGCGCGAGCCCCCCGGCTCGGATTTTGGCACTAGGCCCTACCCGTTCCTCGGCACCCCCATCCCCCGAGACGCAAGGCCCATTCGGTTGCACTGCCAGCGTGCTTGCTAACAAGCGCTAAGTTCCCAGGGCAGGTGGGTACCGCAACCGTGCATGGACCACTCGTCGATGTAGTCCTTGCCAAGGTTGAGGCCGATCGCAACTCGGGTCGGGTCACCATGCCTCGACAACCGCGCGTCCGGGTGCCGTGACGGTCCTCTTGGGAACGAGAAAGCAGCGGTGCTACCGCGTCCCAATTCAGTATTCGGGTCAAGGGCTACGCTGTCGCGATGCGTAGGTTGATGGCCCTAGTTATCTCCACCCTGTGTGCGATGAGCCTCGTTGCCGCTCCGAGTGCTGCTGCCCAAGAACCAGCGGAGCAGCACGCCGCCCAGCCGCGCATCGCCCCGGCTGCGGCCTTTGAAACTGTGCTCAACGTTCTCAGTGTTTACAGCCTTCTCAAAGACTGCGTTACCGACGCGGTCGGCGGTCAGTGGTTCGAGTGCGTCACCGGTTCGCTCACCGGGCCTTCCATTCAGGACGTTCTCGATCGGCTCGACAAGATCGAGCAGCAAATGGAGGCGAACCAGCGTCAGAATCGCGAACGGTTTGGGCAACTGGAGGGCGCCATTCGGGACGTTGGTCTGCAGGCTGAACTATCCCGGTTCAACAAGATCGAGAACAACGGTGACCTGGCAATGGGTGCTTGGTTGGCCCTGACTCGTTGCTTTGACGCGCAAGCCGCAGGACGCCCCGTCTGCAACGACTATACCGGCCGATCGCGGCCCACGATGGATGCGGTCCGTGACACCCGCCAGTACTTCATCGGGGTGGTGAATCGCTGGCGTGAACTTAGTCTGCCCAACCTGGTCGGTGATTTCACTGGCAACGTCCGCGGCCGCAAGGGACTTGCGGGTGCCACGTGGGACTACTTCCGCACCGAGCAGCTCAACAACGTCGATGCTCAAGGCGATGCACGGCGCTCGCAACGCACGGCCGTCGTTACTCATGCCCTTTCGGTGCAGATGAATGAGACCTTGACCTACTACGCGTCCCTTATCGAGCGTTATGCCTTCTTGAGTGCGATGGCTGACGGTATGCGTGATGGCTCAGACTTGAGTTGCGGCTCAACGCCACAGGGTGTGTGCCGCGAAAACCGGGTGGCGCAGTGGGACTTTGAGATCGCCCAGTACATCACCGGAAGTTCAGAGTCATCGGTTCAGAGCACGCTGACCAGGTATCGCATGCCCGATGTGCCACGTGGGGCGATCGCCGTGGCCGGAAGCGAGAGCCGGTACATCATCTACGCGGGATCTGAAGGCCGGGAAGCGATGCACCACGCCGCTTTGGGCTCCCTGGCAGATGCGCTCAACCGTTATAGCTCGGTCACGGCATTCGCCGATGCCTATCCGGGATCCTTTCCAACGGACCGTTGGTTCCGAGCGTCAGTGCCTGTGTCAAGACCCCAGTACATCGTGTACTCCTGTTGGACATGGGCCACATGTGAGTGGAACTTCACCACCGGTCAGACGCCGATAACCATGACGGTCTACGACCCATCGTCTATTGAGCAGTGCCTTGTTCGCATGCGACCCGTCAACGAGGCGCCATCATGGGACACCACCTTTGAGAAGTGGATGCGAGCCAACCCGAAGAACGATGAGGCTCGAACGATGTCGAAGCGCACTCGGCCCGATGACGGCGGCTGGAACATCAGTTTTGACTACCTGTGGCGCAACCTTGGCCGCAAGAGAGCCGTTCAGGTCGACTACGCCACGAGCAGCGTCCAGAGCCGGACGAGTCCCTATACCGAGTACTTCGGGTGGGGTGGCTGGTTGCAGTGCTCGCAAGGCGTCGGAAGCACGCGCACCAGCCTGACGACCTCCCAATTCCCGCTTTTCGGGACGTAGCGGGGGTGCTGGGTAATGAGCCACTCGCGTGAGTGCTCCTGCCATCACTACTCACCGCTGCTCGCGATCGACAACCTTGGCCACGGAAACGAAGTACCGAAACTGGCTTTCTAGGACGTATGAGCGGTTACTCTTTCGCGGATGATTACCAGAACTAGAGGCTTCAATGCCTTCGTTGCGATCGCCTGCACAGGCGTCTTGGCCGCGGGCGGGCTCGTGGGTGCCGCCCCCGCCCAGGCTGGTGAGACATACGCGGAGTGCATGTCCTCCACGCAGGGCATCGAGACCTGGGGGTGCTACGACGTTCAAGTCGCACCGTCCAGCGCGCAGACGGCGGCTGTCAAGCTGACGTGGACGTTGAACACCTCGGCGGAGGGGTTCAGCAACAGCGATTGGAAGGGTGGATTCATCCTGCACCGCTGGCCGGTCAAGGGGCAGTGGAAGAAGTACCCGCCCCTTCGCCGCGTGGACCTGCCCGGAGCCGCGGACAAGTGCACTGGGGCCACGATCAGCGCCACCACCTGCTACGGGCTGTTCAACGGTGCCGCGGGCGAGCAGATCATCGAGTTCGGCCCGAAAATGGCGGGTTTCGTGTACGAGGTTGTCTCGAACGACTACATCTGTTCGACAGACCAGGCGTCATGTGGACCGTCAGGTGGCTCTGCAGACAGGTACGTCTTCGTCCTCAGGGCTTCCCGATACACGAACAAGAAGGGCGAGACCGTGACCTCGCTCAAGTGTCCTCCGGCAAAGTCGCGCAGTTCCAGTTGTTCACCGGTCCTGACGGCCAAGGTCGTCAACAACATCGGTGGCGGCGAGCCAGTTCCGATTTCCTGACGGACGAGGCGACTGGAGCCTCGCGGTGAGGTCCCATGTGGTGGGCGCCTACCGGCGTTGGTCGTTGGGAACCTGAGCCCTTGGTGACTCAACCGTGCAGGCGCCGTGACGAGCATCGGCGTGCCTGAGGACCAATCGAGTCATGACCACCGAAGTGGCACTAGCCCGGGTCGACACGGCACATGACGTAGGGCTGTCTGATCACCGCGTGCAGGGCGACGTTGATCCGCCGCCGCGGCGGCTGCGCGGCCGCCCGATGTTCGAAGTTGACGGTGGCACCCCGGCCCTAGGCCGGACGGTGGTCTTCGAGTTGTTCTTCGGCAACATCCACTGCCAGGCCATCGAGCGAGGCACCTTCGCATCCGTCAAGGACCTCATCGCCACGATCACCACACTCCTCAAGGGATGGAACGACGGCCTCGCGAGGCGTGAATGAATGCGGGGGCGTGTCTATCAACGCGGTTCGAGTGATCTGGGCGGACACTTCGCCTAGGTTGCTGGGAGAACTGACGGGGGCGTACCGATGGTCGATGCAGGGGAGCCGCCGATTCTTGAGGTCGGCTTGTACGAGACCCTGATTACGGAGGGTCTTGAGAGGCGCCTTGACGCGGCGCTGACCGCCGGGGCGTTCACGGATCGCGCGAAGTTGGACCCCGTCGAGGCGCCAGCGACCTTGGCGTACTACTTGGCGGATCTCCTTGAGGAGCGACTCGCGAGCGTCGGCGAGGGCGAGCGAATCGACGTCGCAAACGCGGTGATCGATTTCCTAGATGAACGCCTTGCGCGGCCGTTGCCGGCTCTGGGCCAGTTGGCGGGGGATCGGGTGACCGGCGCCGAGAAGCCGATTCTTCGTCTCGTGCAGTCGGCTGGTGACGGTGGTTTGGCGACGCGCCAGATTCGGCGTCCGGAGGTGCCGCTTGGCCAGTCTGATCTGCTGATCAATGGAAGAGGCGAGCCAAATCTCATTCGTGCTCTGGCGAGTGAGGTGGATTCGGCAGACCGGATCCGGATCATTGTCAGTTTCATCAAGTGGAGCGGGCTGATTCTGATCCTCCCTGAGCTCATGAGGGCCATTCAGCGTGGCGCCCGGATCGAGGTCCTGACGACGACCTACCTGGCAGCAAGTGACCAGAGGGCCATCAACGCACTCATCGAAGCGGGCGCGAAGGTTCGGATCAGTTATGACGGCCGCGGGACGCGACTTCATGCCAAGGCGTGGCTCTTCGACCGCAATACCGGTTTTCATACGGGCTACATCGGTTCGTCGAACATGTCGGTGCAGGCAATGAGTGAGGGCATGGAGTGGAATGTCCGGCTCTCGGAGAAGGAGACCCCGCACCTGCTCAAGAAGTTCAGGGCAACGTTTGACGCCTACTGGCAGGACCCGGTCAACGGATTCGAGCCATATGACCCGGACTCGCGACCGAACGATCGCGAGCGGCTACGGATCGCCCTGGAAGCCAACCAGTTCAACGGACAATCGGTTGCGGACGAACTACTTCCCTTCG
>JAULZL010000231.1:5788-7255 GCA_032117355.1 Candidatus Nanopelagicales bacterium | reverse complement strand
CCGCACGAAGAGCTCTCCGCCAACAGCGGCCGCGATGACCCCGGGAATGATCAGCAAGGCCCCGGACATGACCTCATCCTCGCAGGACGGACAGCCCCGATGAGCGAACGTAAGGGATCGGAGCAGTTGCCCCTGAGTCATGAACTGGCGTGGTTCGCGATGCCGGCAGCGGATGCGTGCCTGGCTCTGGGGGTCGATGTCTCGATCGGGCTGGACTCCGATGATGCCCACGGCAGGCTGGCCAAGGTGGGTCCGAACCGGCTTGCGGACCCTCCGACGCGGGGTCCGTGGATGGTCCTGCTGGACCAGTTCCGCAACGTTCTCATCGTCATTCTCATGATCGCTGCCGTGGTCGCCGGCTTGATCGGCGACTTCAAGGACACCGTCGTCATCGGCGTCGTACTGCTCTTCAACGCGCTGCTGGGCTTCGTCCAGGAGTATCGCGCCGAACGAAGCCTTGAGGCGCTGAGGGGGATGCTCGTGGCGACGGCGCGGGTACGTCGTGGCGGCGAGCAGCTCGAGGTCCCGTCCGAGCAGCTCGTGCCCGGCGACATGGTGCTGCTGGAGGCAGGCGACCGGGTGCCGGCGGACGGCCGCATCGTCCTGGCCCGCAATGTCGAGATCGACGAGTCGAGCCTGACTGGTGAGTCCGTCCCCACGGTCAAGGACACCGATTGCCTGGGCCGGGAGGATGTTCCCCTGGCGGAGCGGTCCTGCATGGCTTTCATGAGCACGGTCGTCACCCGTGGCCGACTGGAGATGCTGGTCACGTCCACCGGCATGGGCACGCAGATGGGGCGCCTTGCCGAGATGCTCCAGCAGGCAGACGCGGGTCGGACCCCGCTGCAGGTCCAGCTCGACGCGCTGGGCAAGCGGCTCGCAGTAGTCGCGGGCATCGCCGTCGCCGTGTTCTTCACACTGGAGATACTGCGCGGCCAGCCGCTCAGCGAGGTGCTGCTCAGCTCCGTGGCGCTGGCCGTCGCAGCCGTTCCCGAAGGGCTGCCGGCGGTCGTGACCGTCACCCTGTCGGTGGGAACCTACGCTCTCGCCCGGCGAGGAGCCATCGTCAAGCGGCTCGCCTCAGTGGAGACGCTGGGGTGCACGTCGGTGATCTGCTCTGACAAGACCGGGACTCTCACGGTCAACCAGATGACCGCACGGCACATGCTGATCGCCGGCGCGTGGTTCGACATCGAGGGCGAGGGCTACGGCGATGAGGGGGCTATCACCGCGCGTGACCCGGTGGCGGCGCAGGAGGTGGACCTCCCCGGTGCACTCCGGGTGGCGGCGCTGTGCAACGACAGCGTCATTACGGACGGCCATGTCATCGGCGACCCCACCGAGGGAGCACTCGTCACCCTGGCCCACAAGCTGGGAATCGACGTCGAGGACGCCCGCTCGAGCGCGCCCCGGGTCGCGGAGATCCCCTTCGACTCTGCCACCAAGCTCATGGCGACCTACCACGAC
>JAULZL010000231.1:0-5778 GCA_032117355.1 Candidatus Nanopelagicales bacterium | reverse complement strand
GGCCACGCACGCACGAAGTGGCGGGGCGACAGTCCCGCTCGACGAAACTGTCACCCGCACGTGGACGGCGGCGACCGACACCATGGCGTCAGAAGGGTTGAGGGTGCTGGCGCTCGCGTCAGCGGACCTCGGTCCCAGCAATCTGGCCCGCGAGGGGCCATCGTGGCCGCGCGAGCCACTGGGCGGGTTGATGCTGGTCGGGTTGGTCGGGCTGCTCGACCCCTCGCGCCCTGAGGCCAAGGTGGCCATCGCGCAGTGCGCGAGTGCCGGTGTCGCGGTGAAGATGATCACGGGCGATCACGCTGCCACGGCCCGGGCGATCGCCGCAGACCTCGGCATCCCCGGCGCCGTCCTGACCGGCGGAGACCTCGACGATCTCGACGACGCGGCGCTCGTGGACCGGATCGACAGCGTCGGGGTGTTCGCGCGGGTAGCCCCCGAGCACAAGGTCCGCATCGTGCGTGCCCTGCAGTCGACGGGCAATATCGTGGCCATGACAGGTGACGGGGTCAACGACGCCCCGGCCCTCAAGCAGGCCGACATCGGTGTGGCAATGGGCATCACCGGGACGGACGTCAGCAAGGAAGCCGCCGGCATGGTTCTGACCGACGACAACTTCGCCACGATCGTCATGGCCGTCGAGTACGGCCGGACCATCTACGACAACATCGTCAAGTTCGTCCGCTTCCAGCTCTCGACCAACCTCGGCGCGATCCTCGCCATGATCGGAGCACCGCTCGCCGGGCTCCCGGTGCCCTTCGCCGCCATTCAGGTGCTGTGGATCAACATCATCATGGACGGACCACCGGCCATGGCACTCGGAGTCGATCCGCCGCAGCCCGGTGTGATGGCCACAGCCCCCCGACACCCTGCCACGCGGATCCTGTCCTGGCCCCGACTGAGGCACCTGCTTGGCTTCGGCCTCATCATGGCGGCGGGCACCCTCGGTGTGCTCGCCTACGGCCTCACGATCCTGTCCGAGCCCGAGGCGCTCACGCTCGCGTTCACGACCTTCGTATTCTTCCAGGTCTTCAACGTCTTCAACGCCCGCAACGAGCACGAATCCGTCTTCGGGCTCCATACCCTCACGAATCGCCGACTGTGGCTTGCCCTCTCGTCCGTCGTCGGCCTCCAGATCGCGGTCGTGGAGTTGCCGGCCTTGCATGGGCTGTTCAAGACCACGGATCTCGACGCCGGGACCTGGCTGCTCGCCATCCTTGTGGCATCGACGATTCTCGTTCTCGAGGAATCGCGCAAGCTGGCGATCAGGATCCTCGGATCCCGTCGATGACCACGAGGAGAACAGTGAGCAGCACGACCGAGCGCTTCGCAGACAGCGTCGCGCTCCGCTGGAGGTGCGCTAGGCCACGGCAGCAGATGGCTGCACCCACGTGGAGTGCAGCCATCTGGAATCCAACACGCCAACGCTATGGACAGCGTGTACGAACTATGTCCTTCCGTAGCCGTTCGTATGTCCGCTGTGTCCGCTTGAGCTTGGACATAGAACGTCCGTTCACAAGAAGCCGTCTCCCTGCATCTTTCCTCGGTGTTGAGACTCGCTCAAGTCATGCCCAGAGGATCCGGCCTGGACTGCGTCCTACTACTACTGACAGCGGCCCGCTAGGTGGAGAATCAAGCGCAGGATGTGCCCCGATCTGACGTTCCGCACTTCTCGCGGGCGATATGGCCCCCCATTTCAGGCGATCTAGATCTGGTTGTAGATGCTGGCGGGGATGTGGAGCAGGTCCAGGACCTGCAGTTGCAGGTGTTAAGCCGGCAAACCTGCCTTACCGCGAACAGTCTGCTCGACGGCGCCGACTGGAGTACCGAGCCACCACTTCGTCCGGCCAACGATGAAGCAGTTGCATGAGACAGCGCCGGACAAGGCCCCATGCCTTCCTAACGCTGGAATGCCACGGAGTTGTCTGCGCTGGCGATGATCATGCACGCGATTTCTCGCCAGCGCCTGGATGCTGAAGGCTGAGCCGGCGGACTCCCAAGTGAATCGTTTTCGTCACCGCTCCTGGGCGCAGTCGCGACCGTTGGCGCCAGTGAAGATGAGGTTCGGGTCATGCCGGCGGGGATCGAGCAGCAGGCCCGCCAATACGCTGGCGGTCGTAACGGGGTGGACCTTCGACTCGGACCCCGGAATTTTTGGAGGGCACCTTGACAAGCGCGTACCTGAGTCGACGCGCCGTTCTTCGCGCCACCGCGATTCTCGGCGCCTACCTGGCCCTCCCGAAGGTGCCGCTCGCCCAGGCAGCACCGCCAGCGTTCTCGGATCTGCAGTTCAATCCTCACGAAACACGAACCGTGGCGATCGTCGGGTCAGGCGTCGCAGGTCTGACAGCTGCGTACTTGGCAACACGTGCCGGGTTCAGGGTCATGGTGCTGGAGAGTGACGACCGATACGGAGGTCGAAGCCTCACGGTCCGTCCCGTCGATCCGGACTACCGCCATTGGTGGTTCGACAAGTACAACCCGTATCGGCTCTTCCCGAGGATGTATGTATCCAGCTACTGCGAGCGAAGCGACTCGCCCGATCCCCAGGACCAGGTTGCGGACTTCGAGATCAAGAATTGGCCGGGCACCGATGAGCCGGTCGAGCTCTTCTTCAACGCGGGGCCCGGACGGATCCCCAACACGCACAAGGCGCTCCTCGACCTTTGCGGCGAGGTCAATGTGCGGCTCGAGCCCTTTATCTTCCTGTCCGGCTTCAACCTCCTGTCCAGCGAGGACTACCAAGATGGCAAGCCCGTCCAATGGCGCGCCATCAACTACAGCCTGATGGGCGAGCTGGCCACGGTCATGTCACGGGCCGTCAGCGATGGCCTCATCCTCAAAGGGTACGAGGAGCAGACAGTCCAGGCCATGCTCAAGCAGTTCGGCGACCTTCAGGCCGACGGCACCGTCAACGGGTCGCACACAGTTGGCTTCATCAAGGACCCGGGCGGATGGCAATCGACGATCAAGATAGCCGAGCCTGTCTCACTGGCGGAGATACTCGACTCAGGCTTCACTGGCGTTGGCGACCTCGCGACATCAGCCGGCTCCTTCGTCTTCAACCCAAACTACATCAACTGGCAGCCCACCCTCATGCAGCCCGTCGGCGGCATGGACAGGATCTGGCAGCAACTGCTGCTGCAGCCGGTCACCACCCATAGCCTCGACCACGGCAGCACCGGACTAGCCCCTCCTGATTTCCTCGACCGTGATTCCGGGCCGTTGACGGGGCAGCGATTCGTCGGTGACCTCGTTCACCTGAACAGCAACGTGCGCTTCATTGACAACACCGATACCGGAGTCTCCATCGGAGTCAACGGACTTTCCGAACCCATCCACGTCGACTTCTGCATCGTTACCGCGGCGCCTGCCCTGCTCGGTGGCAAGAACACGGCACCCGTCCCTTCGGGGGGCGCGTCCCGGATCTCCATCCCGCCGGACATGCGCATCACCACGAATCTCTCCCCCAAGTTCAAGGCGGCGCTTGGCGATGTCGAGATGGTTCCGGCTATCAAGGTCGGCGTTCAGGCCCGCTACCGCTTCTGGGAGGAGGAGGACCAGATCTTCGGCGGCATCAGTTGGACGACGATGCCCTCGAGTCAGATTTGGTATCCGTCAGAGGACTTCTACGCCCCGACGGGCATCCTCACGGCGGCGTATAACCGCGGAGAGGCAGGAGGGAAGTACGGCGAACTCAGGCAACGAGCACGCATCCGTCAGGCAATGCTGGGTTGCGAGTCCATCCACTCCCGGTTCACCTCGAAGGTGTACGCGGACCGAGCCCTGACCGTCGCCTGGCAGTACATGCCGGGCCAGTTGGGTGGCTGGGCCAACGAGACCCACGTGACCCAGCCCAGTGTCTATAAGCAGATCACCACGCTTCCTCGTGGCCGGATCTACTTCGCCGGCGACACCTACAGCCAGTTGCCCGGATGGCAGGAGGGCGCCGTGGACTCTGCGCGCCTCGCGGTCACATCCATCGTCACTGGACTGTCGTCAACGGATCCGAAGCTCTACGTCCTCTCACGTCCCTGACGTTCACGCCCCCGACTCTCGCGAGGCAGGGGCAGGGGCAGTGAACGTACGCGACATCCGATTGCAATCAGGCACTCGGATGTGCGACGAGTTTCAGTGCCACCGCCGGGAAACCTCGCGATCGTCCTTGTGTCATTCGTCATTCGCCATTCGCCGCGTCGCGCCGGCCGTCATTCGTGAGGCCCAACGCGACGCGGCTCCTGAGTCACCCGTCGGTGAGGACCATCCGAGCCTGATGGTCGGCCAAGGAGCAGTACGTCGTGATGACAATCCTGCGACCGGCGTCGGTGGAGTCCAGGTGCGCGAGGGGGGCATCGACACGACGTTCTCGGTAGTCCGGGCCAGCGCATAGGGACTGCCCAATGCAGGCCGAGAAACCCTTGACCGTGTTGCATGTCTCCTTAGCCGCACCGAACGTCGGACGAGGTTCAACCCTCGTGGAGAGCCACTGGCTGCCGTCCCAGTAGTAGATACCCATGTCCCATGGTCGGATTTGGTTGTTCGCCTGCGGGATCTCTCGGACGACGAAGGTCTCATTCGCCGAACTCACTCCCGGCGAAAGCTCGATGCCATCAAGGCGTGATGGATTGGACGTGCCGCCCCAGTCATAGCAGTCGATGCCCCTCGTCCAGACTCTCACGATCGCGCTCGTGCGATTGACGACCATGACGGACTCGCGCGATCGCTCGCTTGGCTCGTCGCCGCAGTCAATCAGAGTGGGCGCTGCCAGACGTAGGGGCGTCGGTGTTGTCGTGGCCGATGAGCACCCCGTCAGCCCGAGAGCAGCGATGATGATCACCCCTGCGACTGATGCCGTGAATGCCGTGAATGGGCGCATGAACACTCCAAGACGTTGATGGGATTCAGGATTGCCGGCGAGTGCGGCTACCGTTCGATCAGTAGAGCTGTTCAAGTCGGATCGAGGTCTTGGCGTCCGCGCAGGTGATCACGACGCGCATCGCGCCGCCGTCGGTCATGTCAAAGGTGCGGACATCATTGTCCTGACGGACCCCGGAACGGCACATCGTCGGCGATGACTGGTCGAACGTACTGCAGGCGATGATCGATGGCACAGTGAATCGAGTGCCGCTGCTATCGTCCACGAACGTCGTATTCCACTTCGCCTCGCGAATCTGGAAATAGGGGACGATGCTGCCGCCTACCCATGAGCAGACGCGCCGCGCCACTAGGAGATGCGGGCCGCTCGAGCCTTGAGCAGGGACGACGGCTCCGTTGTAGCGGGTCGGATTATTGACGCCGCTGAAGTCGAAGCAGTCGATCGGAGGGACCTCGATCCTCCACGGACGCGATGTTGCGTTGGCGATCGAGACATTCACCCCGAACTTCGTGTTGAAGTCCAGGTAGTCAGGCATGTCGATCGGTCCGGCGAGATCAGGGCAAGCCTGTGGAACTGCGGCACCTTGCTGCAATGTCGCCGCGGCTCGGTCCGACGAGGAGCAGCCGCCGAGAAGGACGAGTGCGCTGCCGCAGGCGATGGCAGTCAAGGTTGCGCGGAGGCTCATCACCTTGGGAGTGTACGTCGCATCGCTGCCCGGCTATCACCGCCAAGATTCTTGCAGGCTGGCGTGTGGATTGCGCTGGGGCGGGCGGCATCCGCTGGCTCCCGTGCTGGCGGTGCTCGTTCCGGCTGAAGTCCTTGAAAGGCAGGCACAGCGAATTGCCGGCCAGTCCGGTGCGCTCCCCTGGTCATGCCAGAATTCGGCGACGCCAGGCTCCTTG
>JAULZL010000230.1:0-4139 GCA_032117355.1 Candidatus Nanopelagicales bacterium | reverse complement strand
ATCGACAGCGAGACGAAGAAGGCGAGGCCTCCGGCAGACAGGGTGGTGCGGTGCAGGGTGGCATGGGCACTGATGGACTCCACCTGGGCCATGGGCTCCTGAGCCCATGGCGGAATCCGATCGCGCCAACCTCCCACGGCCAGATCCTCCCATCGACCCCTCGAGCCCGGTTTCGACTCGCTGATAACGTGTGCCACCTTGCCTCCGTAGCTCAGGGGATAGAGCGCCGGTTTCCGGTACCGAAGGTCGCAGGTTCGAATCCTGCCGGGGGCACCAGGGCGATGTCCCGGGTCATCTTGATCGGATGGCCCGGGACATCGCTGTTTCAGGGGCCTTCCTCTGCAGACACCCTCGGCACCTCCAGACCCTCGGCGTCGACATCGATGTGGGCCTTGATCCCGAGGTGCCACTGGTTGCCCCTCTTCGTCAGCGGCATGTCAGGATCCCGGGCACCACCCGCTGCTCTAGTCCAGGACGGCGCGGCGATGATCGCGGCATCCATCATCTTCGGGAACTACTTGCGGCGAAAGACCGGCCGACGATTGGCATACCCGAGATAAGTGAAGCTGACTTGGTCACTGCGCAAGCGCGATCCCCGCGGAAACGGCACCCCCGCATGCCGCACAACGCCACTCAACCCACCGAGGAAGTTGGCGATGCCCAATAAGGTGGAAAAGTGGAATTGATGAGGCTGCCGGAGCAGATTGTGGAAAGCCAATGAAGAAGTCGTTTCCCATTGCATTGCTGGCCATCGCTCTTACGGTGATGCCTCAACTGGCGACACCTGCATCGGCCCACACTCCGGTGACTTTGCTCGATAGCGACACAACTCCAAACGCCGGTCCGCTACTGGTAGATGGCGCGATCTCATTTGCCATCCAAGCGTCCTTCACAAGATCAGGTCAGAAGAAGGCCTTCCGCGCGGCTCTGAAAAAAGGAGATGAGTTAGCGGTGGAGTATCTGATTGTTGATAGGAAGCCCGAGAACGCCCTCAACGACACAAAATTGCCACAGTTGGTGATCACTTCGCCCTCGGGTAAGAAGCTAACGATCAAGTTCAACGAACGCACCAAGTTCTACTACCCGTTTCTTCGCACCAACTTCATCTATCTCGCTCGTTACAGGGCACCTGCAGAAGCTGGCATCTATGAATTCGTTGCCACATCACGCGGCCCAGCAGCCATCACTCTAGGAGTGGGCGAAAAAGAGATTCCAGGTGAAGTTCGGCGCGGATCAACTTCGACCCCCAGTGCCACTCGATAGCCAACACCAACACAAGAGTGTGGGTCGTGACGGATCCAACCGCCGACCCGGTCATTCAAACTCCCATAGAGGAGATCGCGAGCTGCGTGCAGGCCCGCCACCAACCCGTGCAAGGAAGCGATCTCAGGCGACGGCGAGTTCCATCGCTTCGCTGAGCAGTCCGAGGGAGCGCAGTCGGCCCTCGATCGACTCCGCATGGTGCACGACAAGCAACTCGTCAGCATCTGCATGTCTGACGAAATCGGTGAGGTAGTCGCGCACCGGCGCGGGCCGGCCCACGGCCGTGTAAGTGAGCATCTGATCCACATGCCGACCTTGCGGGCCCGCCAACACCTGATCGATCTCACTCTCGACCAGCGGCTGCTCCGGCCGCCCGAAAAGCAGCTTCACCAGGCTGCGTCTGCGCCGCGCCAGGCCAGCCTGCGCGGCCTCCTCGGACTCGGCGACGATCACGTTGACGCTGGCGATGACATGGGGAGATGCCAGCTGCTCTGATGCAACGAAGCGCTCGCGGTAAATGCGCACCGCGTCATGCAGACTCGGCGGCGCGAAGTGCGAGGCGAAGGCGAAGGGCAGTCCGAGCATGGCGGCAAGCTGCGCCCCGAACAGCGAAGAGCCCAGAATGTAGAGCGGCACATGGCTGCCTCGTCCGGGCGTCGCATTGACCCCGGGAACAACGGTCGAATCGCCGAGGTACCCCTGCAGTTCTATGACGTCCTGCGGGAAGGAGTCCGCCGCGCGCGGATCACGCCGCAACGCACGAACCGTGTTCTGGTCCGTTCCTGGGGCACGGCCGAGACCGAGGTCAATTCTTCCCGGGTGCAGGGCGGCGAGGGTGCCGAACTGCTCAGCAATCACGAGCGGCGAGTGGTTCGGAAGCATGATGCCGCCCGAGCCGAGCCTGATCCGCTCCGTGTGTGCCGCAACGTGCGCGATCAGCACCGCGGTGGCGGACGATGCGATCGCGCTCATGTTGTGGTGCTCGGCGTACCAGACCCGCCGATAGCCGAGTTGCTCTGCACGCTGGGCGACCTTGACACTCCCCTGCAGGCTGTCGCGCACGCTCTCATCGGGCCCGACAACGGCTAGGTCGAGCAGGGAGATCGGGATATCCGGCATGTGCCCTCGCGAGATTGTGGGGGACGGCCACCTGGCCGGCCTTGAGCGTAGTTCCCGCTGCTCGGACGCCCCCGGCCAACGTGGTTGTATTGCGCCACATGAGCCTGTCGCCCCCGCACTATGCAGTCACTACCCGCAGCCTGTACCCGATGATCGTTGGAATTTTCTGCAGCGTTCTCATCATCTCCAACATCGGCGCGACCAAGCTCATATCCTTCGGCCCGATCATCACTGACGGAGGCGCATTCCTGTTTCCGCTGGCCTACGTGATCGGGGACGTCCTCAGCGAGGTGTACGGCCTCAAGGCGGCGAAGCGTGCCATCGTCCTGGGATTCGCGATGTCGGTGCTCTCGGCCGTCACGTTCTTCCTGGTGCAAATCTCGCCTCCCGCTGAGGGGTACGAGAACCAGGCGGCCTTCGAGGCCGTCCTGGGCTTTGTCCCGCGGATCGTGCTTGCCAGCATCCTCGGCTACCTCGTCGGCCAACTGCTGAATGCCTATGTCCTCGTCCGCATCAAGGAGCGCACCAAGGAGCGCTACCTGTGGGCGCGACTGATCGGGTCGACCGTGGTCGGCGAGTTGGCCGACACCGTGGTCTTTTGCACCGTTGCCTTCTACGGAGTGATCACCGGGGCAGAGTTCGTTACCTACGTGGTCATCGGCTACCTCTACAAGACCCTGCTCGAGGTAGCGCTGCTACCCATCACGTATCCGGTCATCAAGGCGGTCAAGCGCCGCGAGCCAACCTACGAGCTCGCGACGGCAGCCTGACGCGAGGCCACGTCAGGCCGGCGTGCCTGAACCCAGACGGCCGATGACTTCGTCCCGATGTGCAACGAAGTCACCCGAGGCGATGCTCGCCCGAATGTCATCGACGAGCCGCACGATGTATCGCTCATTGTGGATCGTCGTCAGCGTCGCGAAGATGCGCTCCTTGGCCTTGAACAGGTAGTTGAGGTAGGCACGCGTGTAGTTGCGGCACGTGTAGCAGTCACAGTCATCGTCAATGGGCCGGTAGTCCTTGCGAAAGCGCGCATTGGTCACGTGAAACCTGCCGTCGCGGTGGTAGACGGTGCCGTTTCGCGCCATTCGGGAAGCGGCCACGCAGTCGAAGGTGTCGGCTCCTGACTCGATCGCGGCGAACATATCGACCGGGTCCCCGATTCCGAGCAGGTGACGGGGCTTGTCCTGCGGAAGCTCCTCGCACATCCAGCCGACGATCGTGCCGAGCTCTGCCTTGTCCAGGGCTCCCCCGAGGCCGAATCCATCGAACTCAAGTGCAGCCAGGCCACGAGCGGCATGCCGGCGTAGATCCTCGTACTGGGCTCCCTGGATGACCCCGAAGAGTTGCTGGTACGGCCGATGATCGCGCTCAGCCGTCAGCCGCTGATGCTCCGCGACGCAGCGCTGCGCCCAGGCGAAGGTTCTCTCGACTGATCGCTCCTGGTAGTCCCTCGTGTTCAGCAGGGTGGTGCACTCGTCAAAAGCGAAGATGATGTCGGCGCCGATCTGATGCTGGACCTGCATCGACACCTCCGGAGTGAAGCGGTGCATCGACCCGTCGATATGGGACTTAAACGTCACGCCATCATCATCGACATGGGCAAGTCGATCCTTGCCCGGCGCGATGACCTCGTCCGAGCGCACCGTGCTCGCGTCCATCGCGAGGATCTTCTTGAACCCCACCCCCAGTGACAGCACCTGGAAGCCACCGGAATCGGTGAAGGTTGGCCCAGACCAGTTCATGAATGAGCCAAG
>JAULZL010000229.1:0-5575 GCA_032117355.1 Candidatus Nanopelagicales bacterium | reverse complement strand
CGGAAGGCCCGCGCGGACCATCGCCGCGGCCTGAGCGGGCTTATTGGACGACCGCGGGAAGATCACGGCCTGCGGATCCCCCCAGGACCGAAGTACCGATCCATCTGGGCCGACGACGACCGCGTGCCCGTAGTGCCGCCCCTCAACGAAGCCACTGCGGACGACCTCGGCGAGCAATCCAGGATTCGCCACGTGCGCATGATGGCACGCTGGGTTCCATGCGTGCACTCATCCAGCGGGCCCAGGGGGCTCAGGTCACCGTGTCAGGCGAGGTCATCGGATCCTTCAATGGACCTGGCCTGGTCGTCCTCGTCGGGGTCACCCATGACGACACCGTCGACCACGCCAACCGCCTCGCGGACAAGATCTACGACCTGCGGATCTTCGAGCCGCGACATGCGCCTGATCAAGCCGATGAAGGCCGACGTGAACTGTCCGCCGCCGATCTCTCCGTGCCGCTACTCGTGATCAGCCAATTCACCCTCTATGCCGACACCCGGAAGGGCCGACGGCCTACCTGGGAGGCCGCAGCCCCCAGGCCAATCGCCGAGCCGCTCATCGAGGCGCTCGTCACCACACTGCGTGCCCGCGGAGCTCAGGTGGAGACGGGCCGGTTCGGGGCAGACATGCTCGTGAGTCTCACCAACGACGGGCCAATGACCGTCACCATCGAGGTCTAGGCACGTGACTCAATCCGACCGCAGACACTCCTGCGGCGGGGCAGCCTATGGAGTCTTGAGCAGATGGAACACGTGTGACCAGCCATCAGCGCCCAAGTTCGTGGACACGAGGTGGCCGCGAGCACCGTTGTAGGTACCGGAACCGCCGATCACCGGTCGCACCGTTCGCTGGCCCGTAGCAATGGTGGCAGAACTTGATGGGTAGAGGGAGATCCCGCCCACGACGATCTGGTTCGCCTCCGCGCCGAAGACGAAGGTCAGGTTCGAAGCGCGGAGCTCCTGGTCTCCTTCGACACCGGTGGCCACCGTGGTGAGAGTCCCCGTCATGAAGTTCTTAGGCGCCGACTTGCCATTGACCTTGGTGGGGAAGAGGAAGAATCGAACGGCGCCCAAGCCTTCGCCCTGAATCAGGGTGGGAGCCACTGCGGCGTGGGTGACCTTGACGATCTTCTCGCTGGACGGGGCCGCGGCGGCCGACGAGGCAATGGCGGGTGCGATAAGACCAGCCAGGGCAAGCACGGTCACGGAAATCAGGGGAATTCTCATGCGCATGTCAGGGTCCTATCCACGAAGGGCTTGGGCGAGTTCGGCGAATTCATTGACAAGGAGGTCCATGTCAGCATCGGTGTGGGCTAGGGACACCAGCCACTGCTCATCGAGTCCGGGCGGGGTGAGGACACCGCGATTGACTCCCCACAGCCAACTGAGTTCGGCAACGCCGAAGTCGGTGCGCTTGTAGTCGCGGTATGTCCGAACCGGAGCCGGGGCCCAGGTCACCGCACCCTTGACTCCGAATCCGACAGTGTGCGCGGGCAGTTGGTGCTCCTCGATGATGACGTCCAGCTTCTCCATGGCCAGGACATTGCGGGCCTCGGCGGCATTGAGGGCTGCGTGGGTGCACACCTCGTTGACGGCTGCAGCGGCAGCCATGCACAGCGGGTTGCCGTTGTAGGTACCGAAATGGGCCATCCGGCCGTCGATGACCGCGGCCATGACTTCGTCCTTGCCACCGAAGGCCGCGAGCGGTAGGCCGCCGCCGATGCTCTTGGCCAGGGTGACCAGATCGGGCTTGACCCCGAGCCGCTCGGAGGCGCCGGCGTAGCCGGCGGTGAGCCCGGTCTTGACTTCATCGAAGACCAGGACGACGCCATGTTCGTCACATGCCTCGCGGACGGATTCGAGATAGCCAGCGTCCGGGAGGACGATTCCGATGTTCTCCAGGACAGGCTCCATCACCACGGCCGCGATCTCACCGGGATGGGCGGCCAAAATGGCCAGCAGGCGCTCGTAGTCGTTGTAGGGAACGACGTGCACCGTGCCGGCCTCGACATCCGAGGGAGTCACGGGGGTGGGCGCATGCTCCGGACCCGCCTCGGCCACGGCTGGCTTGACCGACACCTGAAGGCCGTCGTAGCCACCGTGATACCCACCCTCAATCTTGACGATGGCATTGCGACCGGTGAACGCACGGGCCGTGCGAATTGCGTACATCAGGGACTCGGTACCCGAGTTGGTGAACCGGATCTTGTCCAGGCCGAACCGCTGCTGGAAGATCTCGGCCACGGAGGTCGCGGATGGGGACGGGGTAACAAACAGGGTGCCCGTCTGCAGGGAATGCTCGACGGCGGCCACCACGACCGGGTTGAGATGGCCGACGAGCATCGCACCAAAGCCCATCGACAGGTCCAGCATCGGCCGACCGTCAACATCCTCCAGCCACGCCCCCTTCGCGGAGACGATGGAGACCGGGTATGGGTCCCAGTGCTGGAAGGAGGAGGTGACACCGAGGGGCAGGGACTTCGAGGCCCGGATGTTGTGCTCGGCCGAGGCTGGAGTGCTCGCCCGATAACGGTCCCACTCGGCGGCGAGGAGGGAAGCAACCCTGTCTTGGTCGAGGGGGGTGGACGTACGGGGAACCACTCGGCGGGTCTGCGGATGATTCACGGTCATTGCATCCGGCCGAATATCGGTAGTCATGCGAAAACGCTCCCTGGTCGGTGAGGCTTGCCCTCGGCTCCGACTCTAGTCGGCCATCGAGGCGCAATGTGGTGACGAGAGGTCCTAGGTCACCGTTGAATCGAAGCGCCCCGACATGCCCGAGCCATCGGCCACCTGAACCGTGGCATCCAGTGGAACGCGCCGCTTGACGACGGCCGAGGCAATCGGCCCGAGCTCGTAGTGCTGGGCTCCCGTGCCAATCCAGCCGACCTCCCGATCAGCGAGCAACACGGGTTCACCGTGGCCGGGCACGTTTTCTGAGGAGCCGTCCAGAAGGAGCAGGCCAAGCCGGCGCGGTGGCTGGCCGAGGTTGTTCACCTTGGCGACGGTCTCCTGCCCGCGGTAGCAGCCCTTGTTCAGGTGCACCGCGTTGCCGAGCCAGCCAACCTCATTGGGGATCGTTCGATGGTCGGTCTCGCAGCCAATGCGCGGCATCAGCGCCGCGACTCGCAGGGCTTCCAGCGCCCAACTACCCGCTGGCATCGAGTTGGCCTCAAGACGGGCACGGGCCTCGTCGTGGTTCAGAACAACCTCCCGGCCTCGATATCCCCGCTCGGTGAAGGGGTCCGGGACGAGCCAGGTCGGGTTTCCAGCATCAACCTCGCTTATCGGTTCCCACACGACGCCGAAGTCCGACGAGCGGTCAGCCACTTCAACTCGGAGCATGAACACCATGGAGCGCAGGTACGCGGCCAACGGTTCGACCTGGCCCGGCTGGAGGATGACCCAGGTCGTGGCACCGTCGTCGATCAGGTGCAGTTCAAACTCCACGTGACCCTGCGGGCTCAGGATGAGGGCCAGCGTGGACTCCCCAGGCAACAGGTTCAGCAGGTGTTGAGTCGTCAGACTGTGTAACCAGGTCAGTCGGTCCGGACCGCTTACCGTCAGGACGCCCCGATTCGAGATGTCGACGATGCCGCTGCCCTGGGCCAGGTTCCGCTGCTCGCGCAGCGGGTCCCCGAAGTGCCAGGGGATTTCCTGATCATGGACGCCAGTCGGGGGTTGGATCCCTCGTGCTTGCGCCGTCATGTCCTCATGATCCGCTCATCAGAGCCGATCAGCATCCTCGATGACTTCTCGATCGGTGCGCTGCTGACACTTCTGGCACAGGCCGTGGATGGCGATATGCGATACGTCGGTGGCGAATCCGTGATTCTCGCGGAGTCGATCGACGAACTGTGCCGCCACGTCCGCCGAGACACTCAAGACGGTTGCGCAGCGATCGCACACGAGGTGAATGTGGACGTCCTCATCGACCGCGTGATAGGTCGGCGGTCCATGGCCAATGTGGGCATGGGTGACCAGCCCGACATCTTCGAGGACTTCCAGGGTGCGGTAGACGGTCGAAAGATTCACCCCGGTGGCGGTTCGCTGCACCTCGATCAGGATTTCTTCCGGGGTGCCGTGTCGCAGTCTCTCGACGGCCTCAAGAACGAGTTGCCGCTGCGGGGTGATCCGGAAGCCGTGGTCGCGAAGTCGACGGTCCCAGTCCGCGGTCATGCCTCCACCGCAGGATCGTCATCCGCACGGGTGAGGGTCGCCGCCAGGTGATTGGTCATAGCCGACTGACCCACCGCCTGCATGTCGAAGGTCCACAGCAGCTTGCCGTCAACGAGGCCGTAGAGACGGTGACCGCCTTCGTACTCCTTCGCCGACGCCGTTCGCATCACGGCATCGGTCGACAGATTCGCCCGGGCTCCGGTGATGACGGCGCTTTCGATCCCGGTGATCTCCACTGAGCCGTACCAGATCTCGGCATAGCCGGTGGGGTGGGCGAGTTGCACCTCGACCCGATTACCCGGTTGGGGACGCCAGAATCCCGATTCCGTCCCCAGCGGCCTTACCCGGTTTCCCTCGTCGTCGAGCATCCAACTCCGGGACAGGTAGGTCAGAAAGGGGCGGCCGTCAGTTGAGAACGAGACTTCCTGACCGAACCGGAAGTCCTCGATCGTCGGGTACTGGCCCGTCCCGACACCAACCCAGCGGCCAATCAACCAGGAGATCGGGAGCAGTTGTTCGGGAAGTGAAGACGGCTGGACCATCGCCTAGCCCTGACCCTTGAAGAGTCGAACGGCCACTACGGTGCCCACCACGCCGACCAGCGCGACGCAGGCGACGAGTAGGCCCGAGTAGACGATCGGCAGCATGTTCGGCAGCCTACTCGCCATGAGCCAAGCGGAGCAGCGATCACTGGTCATCAAGGTTGCGTCGGGAGCCGAGGCCCCGGAGCGCTGCTCCCAGGCGTTCACCGTTGCTGGAACGGCGGCAGCAAGTGGCGTCTCGGTCTCCCTGTGGTTGACCGGCGAGGCCGCCTGGTTCGCTCTCCCGGGCCGAGCCGAGGACTTCGAGCTGCCCCATGCTGCAGCCCTGGTCGACCTGCTCGGCGTGGTGCTGGCCGCTGGGCAGGTCACGCTGTGCACTCAGTGCGCCCAGCGGCGCGGAATCACCGAACCGGACGTACTGCCCGGCATTCGCATTGCCGGAGCAGCAGTCTTCGTCGAGGAGGCGATTGCACCGGGGGCTCAGGCCCTCATCTACTGACGGGGCCCAGACCTGGTCAGGCGGCCACCGAGCGGACTAGCTCCGCGCGAGGACCCGCTTCCCAAGGAGGAACATCTCGCAGCCGAGGCAGAATCCAAAGGCCGCGTTGAGGAAGGCCGCGGCAAGGGCTAGGGCCAAGGCGACGGTCGCAACGGCGGTGGCGCCGACCGTGACCGAACCAAGGGCAACAACAGCGAACAGGAAACCCACCAACTGGGCGAACCTGGGCGGTGCGGCGTCCTCAAGGTCTGTCGGCGGGGCCAGCCGCGGCTGGATCAACGATCGGAAGACCAGTCCATAGGGCTGCGCCTGCAGACCGACGAAGGCACCGAGGGCAAAGACAGTGGTCTGCCAGG
>JAULZL010000228.1:0-7617 GCA_032117355.1 Candidatus Nanopelagicales bacterium | reverse complement strand
GAGATCTCCTTCAGGATCGATGCACCGTCGATGCGCCATTCGCCGTCTTCAACGACCATTCGATACGCGAGCACGGAATCGCTGCTGACGCCCACTCGCAGAAGAGCCGTCGTCCCCTCGGTTACGCATTCGGTCATGCGTAGTTGCTCACTGGCAAGCAGGAAGCTGTAGCCGCTGGCGATGAGGGCCTTGAACTGCGACAGAGTCACCGAGGACTGAAATCCGGTGCTGGCGAGCCGCAGGGCGGCGGCGAAGTCGTCGTCGGCGAATGCACTCTGTTGACGCTGGACCACGTCGAAGGCAGCCTCGGCTACGTCCGGGGTGCACGCCTGCATGTCGGGAGCAGTTTTAGGGACCGGCTGGCTCGGGCTCGGTGCACTCGATGCCCCCGCGGACGAGGGGGGTGCGATCGAGGGAGCCATTTCGGTAGCCGGAGCGCATGCGGCAACCACGACCGTGATGGTGAGGAGCCAGGCAGTCAAGACAGCGAGCCTTGAGAGAGAACCCCGGCCAGAAGGCCGTCGATGTAACGCGGTGCCGCTGCTACTCAATGCCAACGCTATAACCTCCCGCAAGACGATACCCCGACGGCCTTGGCTCCGCACCATGTTCAAGCGCTTGTCGGCACGGTAGCGGGCTACTCGCTCTCGGGTCCGTCAGATTCGAAGCGGCGAAACGAGAAGTACCAGGTGTAGTAGATCGCCAGAACGGGTCCGCCAAGGATGATGAAGTACGGCACCAAACCGCCCGTGCCCGAATTGATGTAGGAGAAGCCCTGCCAGACCAGCGCGATAGCCAAAGCGATGAGGATCCCACTCATGAAGTAGCTCTGCGGCTTGCGGGCAGTCCATGGCCGGCTGTCAGCCACGTATTCATCAGTCATTCGCACTCCTCGATCGGTGACTCCTCGGGCGTTCACTCTCAGCGGGTTGCATCTTCTCACTGGTACCGGGAGTTGGCCTCGTGGATTGACCGATTGTGAAGTGGTGAGGCAACACTGTGATTGGCCGGCGCTGAGTCGCGGCCCCTGCGGCGCCCCGCTCAGGGCCTGGTGAATGAGATCGTGATGATCGCCTTTCGACCCAATGGCCCCTTGATTGTTGCTCGCCCGAGTCCGCTGGAGATGCCTTGGACCTTCGAAAAGCGGTTCTTCAGCTTTGCCGCATTGGCCGCGAACGAGTTTCGGGCGCGGGCCTTCGACAACGATTGGTCATTCGACCGGCTGACTGTGGGCTGTACGTAGCCGACTGTCTGGACGGCGACATTGCGAGCCTTAGATGGCACACTCGCGACGATCTTGGAAATCTGGGAACGAGCGGCCTTGCTCAACTTTGCCGAGTTTGCGGCGAAGTACACAACTACGGAGCGTCGAACCGTCGAAGCGGCTGCCTTGAGGAGGAGCCCTAGTGAAGCTGAGCGGATGCTCAACGTCGGCGAATAGCCGTTCACCTGGATGATGGCAGACCCCGGGGCGAGGGTCTGAGGGAGTCGCAACCTGCCGCTGAACGATCCGTCGGCGGCGACTGTCAACGTGCCAAGCGATATCGGAGGAGCGACGGTGAACACCTGCACCAGCGTGCCGGGCGCGAAGCCGGTTCCCGTCACTGCAACGAACTGGCCCGTTGTCGCGGCGACTTGGCCCTGGCTATTCAGGGGAACCTTGGCACCTCCTGTGGTCACGGCTCCCATGCCGAGCGTCCATCCTTCGCCGGTGAGCTGGGTTCCCTTGCCGCCTGGAGCGGGACCGGCGGTCACGCTCACCGGCACCCCGCCGATGAGCACCTGCGATCCGCCGGGCGGCACGCTCGTGGTCTGAGGCGACACCACGAGATCAAGGTTTGGAGCAGTTGGTGTCGACGGAGTTGCCGTGGGCGTGTCCAACGGAGTGGTCGTCGGCGTGCTGCTGCCACCGCCACCGCTGCCGCCACCGCCGGAACTCCCGCCGCCGCCCCCACCGCTTGTACCCGACGTCGTGAAGTTTGCGATGCTCCCGGTTGATGTGCCCACCCCATTTATGGCAGTGATTCGGTAGTAGTACCTCGTGCCGGCAGCCAACCCCGAGATGGCGGCACTCACCGTGGTCGTGGGATCCGTCGCCACGATGGTTGCTGGTGATGCTGTCGTCGACGTGCACCCGGTGAGGTCGGAGGCTGTGCCCACGCAGAAGGTCACGGAGGTGACGGCGCTTCCGCGTGGATTGACCGACCCGCCAAGGGTGACAGTGGTGTCGGCTATCGACGAGGCACCGCCCGTGGTCACCTGCGGAGCGGTGGCCGATGCCAAAAACTGGAAGGACTGCGAGACCGTGGACGCTGGGGCATAGTCCCCCGTCGCGCCCTGAGATGAAACGAGGGTACATAGCCCGTCGGTGGAACCCTTCGTCACAGTTACCGATGATGGGCTTCCAGAAGACGGAGTAGACACCGTGCACACACTTGAAGTACTCGTGACCACCGTAACTCCAGCTCCGGAAGTGGCGGAGATGGGCACAAGGTAAGTACCGCTTCCCGCTACCTTGTCAGAGATCGACGGGAAGGTTATGAGGTTCGCCTTGGCAACCACAACGACAGGGCTGATAAACATGTTCGAGCCCACGAGGAGTCCCCCCGTGGCGTCATAGGTGCCATTGACGAACCTGAACCGGTAAAAACCGTCGCTCGGGATCGCGGCACTCTCCGTTGTCCAGACAGAAGTGTCACCCAGGCCGTGTGCTGCGATGGTGTGGTCACTGCTGGTGGCTGTGACATCCGTCAGGCTGGGAACTTTGACGAGATAGCCGTAGATCTCATAGTCATCGCTCGTGCCTTGTGCTGCCCAGTCAAAGCTGAGGGCTTGGTCAGATGTCGCGTAGAACACCTCCGAGAACACCTGCGGTCCGAACACAGCGCAGTAGGTTTCATAGGAGTCTTTGGTGTTCCTCGTTGATGGAGTCGTACTTCCGTTTGGCGCGGTATTGCAGTTGCCACCGGAGGTCATGCCATAGACACCCGTCCGGGAGCTGTATGACGCTCCGGTGTTGACGGTCGTGGTGAAGTTGCTTGAGATCGTCCTCTCGTCGCTCTCGTAGCCGTACGCAGGAGTCGTTGGGTCGTAGTACTGATCGGTGACGTAACTGTAGGCGGTCCCGGCAGCGACGGAGGTGCCCGCCGAATACGTGCCAGTGCGCGTAGACGGATCGGTCGCTCCGCCGGTGGGAGTATTCGTCAATGCCTTTCGCTGTGACGCAGCGGCTAAGTCCCCAAGAATGACGAGGCCATTGTTGGTCGTTGTCGCGCTCGCGGTTGTCGCCACGCCGGTCACGGGCACCGGGGCGCCGATGCCCACAGATCCACTTGATGACCCGCTCGTCACATTTGCAGCGGTCACGTCGTAGGTGAACGTCGTAGTGGTTGGCACGCCGGTGACCACATACGTTCCGTTGAAGGTCGAATCAACACCCGTCACGTAGGCCGTCTGGTCGACGAGCAATCCGTGAGCAGTTGATGTCGTGATCGTTGCCACGTTCGAAGTAAGTGCTTTGTTTGTGACGGTCTTCGCGTCACTGCCGAGGAGCGGGCGGAAAAGGAATGTCGTCGCACCCGTCGAGTAGCCGCCGAGCGTCGTCGTGACGACGACTGGGAATGGACCCGCCTTGCGAGCAGTGCCAGTACGGACTGGGGTCACGAAGCTGAGGGAAGTGCTGCTGGCGACAGTGACACCCGTAGTCGCGATGCCACCGATGGTTACCGAAGACACGGTTCCGTTGGTGAAATCTGTTCCGGTCGCTGTGACAGCGGTTCCGCCAGCTACTGATCCGGCAACGACGTTCAAGGAAGTAACGGTCGGAGCAGCGATGTAGGTGAAGAAGCTCGTTCCAGTGCCGAGGTCGGTGCCACCGCAGTTGACCACGACATCTTTCACGCCTGCGGTGCCCGCAGGCGTCACTGCGGTGATCGAACTCGCGCTGACGACGGAGACGGATGTCGCGGCGGTCCCACCGATCGTCACCGTCGGCGACGCGCAGAAGTCCGCACCGGTGATGGTGACATTGGTGCCGCCGCCGCCGCCCGGCCCCGAAGTGGGGAGGATGGAGCTAACTGTCGGAGCAGTCGCCCACACCGGCGAGGCACCGATGACCAGTGCAGTTGGGACGAGGACGATTGCCACTGCAAGAGCAAGAATGCGTCGGACCCTGGGGCGATTTCGAGGATTGCTCCCGGAAGGCGAGCGAAGAATTCGTAGGCTGGCGTCTAGCACGTTTCCCCCATCCATTGGGATGGTAAAAGTCCCACCCACGTTGGCAGCATACGGGAATTGCGCAGATAGCCCCAGCGGCTATCTGAAGCATCCAATCTCCGTGCCCCGAAAACCGTCCGCAGGGTTTAATCAGGAGGACCGTTTCGCAGACCGAAGGCTTCAGCCGAACTGAGTGTGTGGGCAAACGTCGTCCTTGATGGACGGTCACACGCCGTCGCCGGCCGAATCGTCAGCCTTTGCCGGGGGTCGATGCCGTTACCCAGTCCGGACCTCGGATGCGGTGTACAACCCCGGACCGAGGGGCTGAACTCCATCTACCTGCCGGAGGAATTTGCACCTCCACAGACCACCAGGCGTTCCCGATGTCACGGGAGCTGACCGTCGATCGCTGCGGGCAGGTTGAGAAGCCGGAGCTTCGCCAGCCCCTAGGCTCACCGCATGACGATCCCAGCCACCGGCAATAGCAGCGCGGCAGGCACGCCAGAGGCCAAGAAGTCCGTGAGAATGCCGGTCAAGAGTCGACTGGTCATCGTGGCGGCCGTGGTCGTGCTCGTCTTACTGCCCGCGATCGTCATGGTGCTCATCACGTGGGTAGGCACCGGAACAGTGCAGGGCGCCGCCACCTGGGCGTCGATCCCGGCCATCGTGGGTATCGCGACAGCGCTGTCGGGCTATCGGCGGTACGCCGTGGTTGCGTCGATCGTCATGGCCTTCCTTGCGCCGCTTGCGATTGTGGCCGGCATATCGCCCGTGTCGGGCGCCGCACTGATGGCGATCCTGTGCATGACGGTGGGCCGCCTATCCAGGGTGGGCCTGCAGAAGTCGGGCCTGCTGGTGCCGGTGATGCTCGCATGGGCGCTCATCGACCCGCCGGCATGGAACGGAGCCACCTCGGTAGACCGGCTCGACACCGGCTACCTGCTGTGGATGACGCTCATCTTCCTCGTCGGCGGCCTCCTGCCCGCATTGCTCCTGCCAGTGCTGATGCGCAAGCGCCCGAAGCCGCACTTCGTGCCGCACTCCCAGCGTGAGGCCACGACCTACACGGTGATGATCACCATTCTGGTGACGGTGTCGACGTTCTACGTTCTCGACAACCCCAAGATGATCGGCGGTGCCTTCCTGATCGCGGTGATCTTGGTGATGGCTCCGATCGGCACCTCCCAGACCATCAAGCCGACGATCTTCCGCGTGCTCGGTACGATCGCAGGATCCTTGCTCGTCATCGCGCTCGTGAGCCAGGTCAATTCACTGGGCGTTGTGTATCTGATCGGCCTGATCGTGCTCATCATCGCGGTGTTCGCTCGCCTGAGCGGGCTCGCGTGGGTGTACTACGTATTCATGGTGCCTGCCACCGCGTGCCTCAACTCGACGACGCTGACACAGGTCGGCGAACTGGGCAAGCAGCGCGTCGTCGACAACGTGGTGGGCGGGATCCTCGTTATTGCCGCCACGGTGATCACGATCGGGTACTCGAATTGGGCGGGCCGCCACGGGGAGGCGTCCGACACCGACCACGAGATCGAAGCCGCTATGCCGGCAGTGGCGAGCAGTTAGGCCTAGGCGCGCCTCACTACGACTTGAAGCGCCGGACCTCCTGCGGCCATCCGCACGCTTGCGCGACCTTGCCAGCCCACATGGCCGCCGCGTCGTCGTCGACGACGTCGATGATCGTCATCCCGCCGAGGTACTCGTCCGTGCTGCGGTATGGGCCGGCCGTGATCGACACCTCGTCGCCGGTCGCATCAGCGCTGAACGCAGTGTCGAGCTCCTCGACCAGTCCGCCCGCGAACACCAGGACGCCAGCGGCGCGCATGTCCTCGACGACCGCGCGTGCCAGCGGCCCGCGACTGTCGAACCACTCGGCCGGGTGATCGCCGACCCACTGCTGGTTGAAGAAGACGAGGTAGTGGGGCATGAAGGCTCCTTGAGTGGGAGAAGGTGAGGCGGCTGGGCTCCCGTCGAATCAGCTACTGAGCCTCGCTCAGCCCGCCCACCCAGGGAAGAACGTCCGCAACGACGACATGATTGACGTCAGGGCGATGGCCAGCAGGATGAGTCCGAACAATCGGCTCAGAATGTTCAGACCGCTCACGTGAAGCACTCGCTCAATCGGGCCGGCGGCGAGCATGAACGCCAGAGCGATCGCGGTCACGGCAACGATGGCGACGAGGTCGTCGAGGATTCTTGCGCCCCCTTCGCCGGCCCCCAAGGTGATGGCCAGGGCGATAGCACCGGGTCCGGCGGTCTTGGGGACCGCCAGTGGGATGACTGCGGGACTACTACTCCGTGAGTCCAACAGTGAGCTCGGCTTTCCACTGATCATGCCCCACGCCATGCTGGCCACGACGAGCGCGCCGGCAACCCTGAACGCCTCCAGGTCGATCTTGAAGAGGTCGAGGATCCAGTCACCGATGAAGTAGGAGACGACCATCACGATGCCGACGGCCAGCGCTGTCTGCAGCGCCGTCTTGCGCCGCTCCGCTGCCGACATCGCGGCCGTAACTGACAGAAATACTGGTGGCAGCGAGAGCACTCCCATGATCGCGAACAGCGCCACGAGTGTGGTTAACACGTAGCCTTCGTCGCTGGCACTCATGAGGGCAGGCTAGCTTCGGTGCGATTGGGTCCAAGAGGTGGTGGGCGACGCACCTCGATCCCGAGGCCGCGGCCGCGCGAGGAGAGACGGAATTCTCGGCTGTCCGCTCAGGGGCGGTCGACGAGCGGGTTGCTCACCCGCAGGGTTGGAAACCGAGAGAAGTCGCGATCGGCGGTGAGCAACTGGCTCACTCCGTGGTCAAGGCACAGGGCAGCGATCTTGGCATCGTGAAGCGCACCGCCGGTCGCCCGACCATTCACGACAAGCGCGCGCAGTGTCTGTAGGTGCGTCGGCGATTCATGCAGCGTCATCGCCCGAGGGCTCGAAAGCCAATGCTCAACCTGGTCGAACGCTCGCTCGTCTGGAGTGGGCTGGGCGAAGATGCGTGCGTTCGTGACCACCGCCAGGAACTCCTGAAGCACCGGCCAGCACAGCCCGACCTGCGCGGTGCCCCCGAGGGCGCCGGCAACCACGTCAAATGCGCGCTTGTGCTCGGGCAGGTTAGGGCGATGGGCATACACAAGAATGTTGGTATCGAATGCGATCACCGTTGCATCGCAAGGTCGCGCAGTTCGGCCCAGGACATCGATCTGGCCGTTGGTGACAGGCCACCGGACCCGTAGGCGAGGTCGGCATCGGCCTTCCATTCGATGGGCTGCTGGCGCCGGGCCAGCTCACGTCGCAGCGCCTCCTCGATCACGCTGCGCAAGGTGGTGCCTGACTCTGCAGCGCAGCGGCGAGCCTGTGCGGCGAGGTCATCGGGGAGTTCGATCGTCGTTTTT
>JAULZL010000227.1:0-3557 GCA_032117355.1 Candidatus Nanopelagicales bacterium | reverse complement strand
ACTCTCGAGGATGCGCTGCTCCAGCTCGGCCTTCAGGCCCAGCTTCTGGTTGACCTTGTAGCGGCCGACTCGGCCGAGGTCGTAACGCTTGGGATCGAAGAACAGGCGCTTGAGCAGGGCCTTCGCATTGGCGGTCGTCGGCGGCTCGCCCGGACGCAGACGCTTATAGATTTCCTTGAGCGCCTCCTCCTCGTTGCGGGTCGGGTCCTTCTTCAGGGCCCGGATGATCGCGCCCTCGTCCACCGAGGTGTCGATGACCCGCAGGGTGGTGATGTCGTGCTTCTCGAAGGTGCGGACGATCGCCTTGGTCAGCGGCTCGAAGGCCCGGGCAAGGACCACGCCCTTCTGGGCGTCAATGGCATCCTCCACCAGCACCAGCGTGGAGACATTCTCCATATCCAGCGCCTTGGAGACGCGAAGGTCCTTGATCTCGTAGAACAGGTTCAGGAGATCGATGTCCGAACTGTAGCCGACCGCGCGGAGCAGGGTCGTGATGAGGAACTTGCGGCGGCGGCGACGGCGGTCGAGGTAGACGTAAAGGAGGTCGTTGTTGTCGAACTGGACCTCCAGCCAGGTGCCGCGGTCAGGGATGATGCGGAAGGAATGCAGCGGCTTGCCGTTCGGATGGAGCGCCACCTCAAACGCAATGCCGGGGGAACGGTGCAACTGGGACACCACGACGCGCTCGGCGCCGTTGATGATGAAGGAGCCGCGCTCCGTCACCATTGGGATCTCTCCCATATAAATGTCCTCGTCCTTGATGAAATCCTCTTCGCGCAGCCGCAGTTTGACGTACAGCGGTACGGAATAGGTGATGCCCTCGCGGAGGCACTCGAGCTCGGAATTCTTCGGATCCCCCAGCGTGTAGGAGACGTACTCCAGCGTCAGCCGCTCATCGTACGAGAGGATCGGGAAGACCTCGCGGAACACCGCCTCAAGCCCCTGGGGCTTGCGCTGCTTCTCCGGCACACCCTTCTGCAGGAAGTCGAGATACGACGTGATCTGGATCTCAATGAGGTTCGGCGGCTGGATCACTTCGCGAAGCTTGCCGAAGTTGACGCGGTCGAGGTGGTTACGGTCGGCCATGGGAGTTTCCCGGAAGGGAGAAAAGGGCGGAGGGAGCGGACGGGCGCAGACGGAAAAACAACTCTAAGCAGGCAAGGGACAGGCCGCGGGGTTCCCGCAGCCTGTCCCGACAAAAACCGCAGATTGGGCGAGGAAGGTCGCCAAGCCGGGCGGGATTACTTGAGCTCGACCTTGGCGCCAGCCGCCTCGAGCTTCTTCTTGATGTCCTCGGCCTCGGCCTTGGGGGCATTCTCCTTGACCGGCTTCGGGGCGCCCTCGACCAGGTCCTTGGCCTCCTTGAGGCCCAGGCCCGTGATCGCACGGACTTCCTTGATGACGCCGATCTTGTTCGCGCCGGCATCCTTGAGGATGACGGTGAACTCGGTCTGCGCCTCGGCCGCGGGAGCGGCAGCGGCACCCGCGGCACCGCCCGCGGGAGCGGCGGCGACGGCAGCGGCGGCGGAAACGCCCCACTTACCCTCGAGGTCCTTGACCAGCGCGGCGAGTTCGAGAACCGACTGGCCCGAAAGCCACTCGATGACTTGATCCTTAGTGATGTTGCTCATGGTAACGACTCCTGAAACCGGCTAGCGGCGCGGAAAGGCGCGCGTTTAAGAGACGTATCTCCTAGCCAATTTGTGGATGGTTGATTTCCGTCCCCACCGGCGAGGCCAGCAAGGACGGGAAAAGGGTGAAGAGACCTAAAACGCCTCGAGCCGGAGGGCTCAGGCGGCGGGAGCAGCGGGCTGCTCCTTCTTGACCTTGGCATCCAGCACGCGAACGAACGCGGCCGCATTGCTGGTCAGCAGGCCCAGGAACTGGGCCCGCAGCGCGTCGAACGACGGCAGGTCCGCGATCGCCCGCAGGTCGTCGCGCGAGACCAGCTTGCGGTCCAGCACGCCCAACTTGATGTCGAGCTTCTGCTTGTCCTCGAAGAACTTCTTCAGGATCTTCGCCACGCCCGCCGAATTACGGCCGCCCACGATGACCGCCGTCGGCCCCGTCAGCCCGGCCTCGACGTCCGGCAGGCCCAGTGCCTTGGCCGCGACCCGCAGCGAACTGTTCTTCACCACGTGGAACTCGGCGTTCTCCTTGGCCAGCAGCTTGCGGACGTCCGCCGTGTCCGCGACCGACACCTTGGCGAAATTGGCCAAGATGACGTAGTCACTCTTCTTGAGGTGGGTGTCGACCTCAGCGATCAGATATTGTTTTTCAGCTCTCATGGTCGGTGCCCTCAGTACTTGGAGAATTCAGTGGAGGCCACCTTCACCGCCGGGCTCATGCTCGACGACAGGGTGACCGACTTGATGAACTGGCCGCCCTTGAAGGTGTTCGGCTTCGCCTTGCCCACGGCCTCCAGCACCGAGGCGGCGTTCTCGAGGATCTGCGCGGGGGTGAAGGAGCGCTTGCCCACGCCCACCCCGATGTTCGCGGTCTTGTCCATCTTGAACTCCACCCGGCCGGCCTTCACGGCCTTGATGCCCGCAGCGACGTCGTCCGTCACGGTGCCCGCCTTCGGGTTCGGCATCAGGCCCTTGGGACCCAGCACGCGCGCCAAGGTGCGCACCTGCTTCATCGCCTCGGTGGTCGCAATCGCCACATCGAAGTCCAGCCAGCCCTCGTTCACCTTCTGCATCATATCCTGCAGACCGGCGAAGTCCGCCCCGGCGGCCAGCGCCTTGGCGGCGTCGTCCGTGAAGACGAGCACGCGGACCTTCTTGCCGGAACCGTTGGGCAACGGGGTCGTCCCGCGGACGTTCTGCTCCCCGGAGGTGGCATCCACCCCGAGGTTGAACGAAAGCTCGACGGTCTCGTCGAACTTGGCCTTGGGGAACTTGGCCAAGATCTCCACCGCTTCCTTCAGCGGGTACTCCTTGGCCAGATCGGCGACCTTGACGGCGCCCTGGTAACGCTTGCTGTGCTTTTTCGGCATGGTTGGGTGCGGTGCGAACGTCCCGGGGGGGACTCCCGCGATGGGTTGGGAACGGGCCCCGGACTCGCGCCCGGGGCAAAGACTCAGTCGATGACCTCGATGCCCATATTACGGGCGGTGCCCGCGATCACCTTGATCCCGGCCTCGGGGGTGGTCGCGTTCAGGTCAGCCTTCTTGATGTTGTAGATCTCCAGCAACTGCTTGCGGGTGACCTTGCCCACCTTGTCCTGATTCGGCTTGGCCGAACCGCTGGCAATGTTCGCGGCCTTCTTCAAGAGGACGGACGCCGGCGGGGACTTGAGGATGAACGTGAAGCTCTTGTCGGAGAAAACCGTGATGACCACCGGCAGGATCATCCCGTTCTGATCCTTGGTGCGGGCGTTGAACTCCTTGCAGAACGCCATAATATTGACGCCCTGGGCACCCAGCGCCGGACCGACCGGGGGGGCGGGATTGGCGGCGCCGGCAGGCAGCTGGAGTCGGATGTAACCTTGGATCTTCTTGGCCATGGGAAAGGGGAATTACAGTTTGATTAAAAAGGGAGAAAAGCGGGTCAGTC
>JAULZL010000226.1:4030-7315 GCA_032117355.1 Candidatus Nanopelagicales bacterium | reverse complement strand
CGATGCCCTGTCATTGACTATCTGTCACCCCCGCTGGGAGTGGCGCATCTCACGTTTCAGGATGACAAATCGGTTATTTCGCCCAGTCAAAGGGGACATGAGACCGTTGTCCGGTCAGATGGTGTGATCGGCATCACACCACTCTTTCAGGTCAGGCAAGGTCAATTTCCTCCAGCATCTCGGTCACCAGGGCCGCTCTAGGTGATCGCTCGGATCGCGTGAGCGTGACGTGAGCGAACAGCGGGTGGCCCTTGAGTTTCTCCACCACCGCGACCACCCCGTCGTGACGGCCCACCCGCAGGTTGTCCCGCTGAGCGATGCCATGGGTGAGCACCACCCGGGTGTCACGGCCGATCCGTGGCCACCCGCCCGGGGCGGGCCACGGGGGGTCGGCACCCGCCGATCTGCAGGATCAGCAGCCGAAGCGCCGATTGCGGACGGCGTACGAGCGCATAGCCCGCAGGAAGTCCACATGTCGGAATGCGGGCCAGTAAGCCTCGCAGAAGTAGAACTCCGAGTGGGCGCTCTGCCACAGCAGAAAGCCCGACAGTCGCTGCTCGCCCGAGGTGCGGATTACCAGATCAGGGTCGGGCTGGCCCTTGGTGTACAGGTGCTCGGCGATGTGCTCGACATCAAGAAGTTGTGCCAACTCGTCGAGGGTTGTTCCTTGGCTGGCGTGTTCCTGAAGGAGCGAGCGAACCGCATCCACCACCTCCCGGCGACCGCCGTATCCGACCGCGACGTTCACCAGCGAGCCCTCGACATCGGCCGTAGCCTCCTGGGCTTCCTTTAGCAGGCGCGCGGTGTGGTCAGGCAGCAGGTCGAGCGCACCAACGGGGTGCAGTCGCCAGCGCCCCTGCTCCATGAGGCCCACCACGGTGTCCTCGATGATTCCCATCAGGGCAGCAAGCTCAGGCTCAGGCCGATTCAGGTTGTCCGTCGAGAGCAACCACAGGGTGACAACCTCGACCCCGGCTTCATCACACCAGCCGAGGAAGTCAACGATCTTTGCGGCCCCGGCCCGGTGGCCCGCCGAGGAAGACGAGCCATGCGCCTCGGCCCACCGGCGGTTGCCGTCCAGGATGATCCCGACATGCCGGGGGACCCGGTCCGTCTGCAACTGCGATCGCAATCGTCGCTCGTACAGCCCATAGAGGACGTCGGCGAAACCCACGGGTGCAGGTTACCTCTCGACCGAGCCCCGTGTGGCCGACTCACCAACGCTGACCGGGCCTATGCACGCATAAGGGCGGCAACCTCCGACGGATCTGTGGTGGGCCGCCGACAGGTGAATCCCCGGCAGACATACGCAGCTGCCTCCCCCTCAAGAAGGCCACGATCACGCAGCAGCGGGACGTCGCTTCCGGGCAGGCCGTGGGCAATCACGGCTCCCGGAGAGTTGCCGCGGCGAGCCGCGGCGAGCAAGAGGTCGAATCCGCTCTCGCCCGACTCGCCGACGACCGCCACCTCAATAGGCCCGGCGAGCAGGGCCGACGAGGCGACCATCCCCCAGCCAGCACTGCGCGGGGCGCGGGCCGCCACGGCATTGGCCATTCCCAGCGCTCGCTCGGCCACCGTCCGGTACTCCATTACCCCCGTCAAGGCCGAGTAGGTGAGAGCAGCATTGGCGACGGCGAACCAGCCTGAGGGCTCTGGGCCGTCCGATGGATCGCGCGGCCGGCGAATCAGGGCTGGGGCATCGTCGGCGGTGTCGTAGAAGCCGCCCGTGCCGTCTCCGAAGTGCTGAATCGCGACGTCGAGGAGGATGCCAGCGAAGGCTAGCCACTCATCATCACCCGTGACCTGGTAGAGCGTGAGGAATCCCTCGGCCACATCGCCATAGTCGGCGAGCACCCCTTCATTTGAGCCGGCCGAGCCGTCGCGTGAGGTTCGTGCCAGCCGGTCATCCCCCTGCGCACCGAGGTGCACGGCAATCAGCAGGTCTGCTGCCGAGACGGCCGCGTCGATCCATTCTCGCTCGTCGAAGATCGCTCCAGCATCGGCCAATGCGGCGATGGCGAGGCCATTCCATGCTGCAACGACCTTGTCGTCTCTGCTTGGATGGACTCGGGACTCCCGGGCCAGCCACAGGGCCGCGCGGACTCGTCCCCAACGCTCAAGGTCATCCGGCTCAACTGGCAACTGCAGGGTCGACAATCCGTGCTCGAAGGTGCCCGCGTCGGTCACCATCATCAATTGGGCAGCCCAGCGGCCGTCCTCATCTCCGAGTGCCTCGACCAGTTGCGCGGGCGACCAGGCGTAGAACTTGCCCTCGACCCCCTCACTATCGGCGTCGAGCGCAGCCGCGAAGGCGCCCTGGGGAGTGCGCATCTCGTCCAGCAGGTAGCGAGCAGTCTCGCGCGTCACCCGCTCGGCCAGCGGGGACCCGGTCAGCCGCCACCAGTGCGCATAGACCCGAAGGAGCAGTGCGTTGTCGTAGAGCATCTTCTCGAAGTGCGGGACAACCCACTGGCCATCAACCGAGTAGCGGGCGAACCCGCCGCCGATCTGGTCATACATCCCACCCCTGGCCATGGCTTCCAAGGTGCGCTCGGCCATCTGCAGGGCCGTCGTGTTGGAGGTCCGTGCCGTTTCGCGTAGCAAGAACTCCAACACCATGGACGGCGGGAACTTCGGCGCACCACCGAAGCCCCCGTCACGGGAGTCGAAGTCCCGCTCAAGCAAGTGGACAACCGCTTCGAGGTCCTCCTCGCGGGCAGGCTGCAGCAGGGTGGTCGGCAGGGTCCGCTTCTGCAGGGCCTCGGTGATACGCGTCCCAGCCCCTGCGACCTCCTCGCGTCGCTCCGTCCACGCCTCGCTCAAGGCAAGCAGCAGTTGGCCGAAGGAGGGCATCCCGTGACGCGGCTCCGGCGGGAAGTACGTGCCCGCGTAGAACGGCCGGCCCTCGTGATCAAGGAAGACGCTCATCGGCCAGCCGCCGTGACCGGTCAGGGCAACCGTGGCCTCCATATATATGGAGTCAACATCAGGACGCTCCTCTCGATCGACCTTGATCGACACGAAGCGCTCATTGAGCACCTCAGCGAGGTCGGGATCCTCAAAGGACTCATGGGCCATCACGTGGCACCAGTGGCAGGCCGAGTACCCAACAGAGAGAAAGATCGGGACGTCACGACGGCGCGCCTCGTCGAACGCGTCCTCCGACCACGGCCACCAATCGACCGGATTGTCGATGTGATCCAGAAGGTATGGACTCGTGATCTCGTCGCGCCGGTCCCGCATCTTCAAGGGGATCTCCTATTCATTCGTTGCTGCGGCTAGGCG
>JAULZL010000226.1:0-4020 GCA_032117355.1 Candidatus Nanopelagicales bacterium | reverse complement strand
CGCCCCTTGGTGAAGTGTGCGACCGGCCCGGACTTCTTGCCCTTCGGCGCGCGCTTCACCTCTACCCGCTCCACGAACATGCGAACCAGGCGGCGCTTCTGGTCCAGGGATAGCGTGTCCCACTCGTCCGGCGTGATCGGCTATGCAGCGCTCCGTAGGTCCAGTCGGCGCTGCTCATCCAGCAGGTCCAATTCCACATCTAGTTCCATCAAGCGCTCGGACGTCGCGTTGAACTTGGTGACGAGGCGGGCGCGCAGGTCCCATGAACTCGTCGTCGGCAAGCGTTCGCCCAAGGGCGAAAAGCCTCCTGTTTCAAGGCCGTCACCTACTGTGACCACATCCTTATTGCCCCTAGACTTTGCGCGGAGGTTTTGCCAAAGGTGGGTCGTCGACGCCATGTTCGGCACACACCCCTATCGTGGACCGTCGCACAGGAAGGCCTTCCATGCTCTCTAGTACCTCGTGCTGCAACACCCAGGGCCTGGCCACCACCCAGGTGGGGCCCGCGCTCACCGAGGCGCCCGATCGGGTGCAGGCAGCCAACCACGGGTTGTCGCGCCCCACGGGTCCGACCGCCGACCTGCTCGTCGTCAGCAGTATCGTCACGAATAACCCGGCGATGCCGACAGCGGAGGCGATGGCGATCTCCGGTGGGCGCATCATCGGGATCGGCTCGCGGTCGGACGTCGAAGGCCTCGTCACCACGACCACCACGACGCTTAAGCCGGGCGGGTTCATCCTGCCCGGGCTGATCGACCCGCACATGCACATCTGGACGTCGCTGCTGAACTACCCCGATGTCGACCTTGCGCACGACACTTGCCCGACCCTTGACGACGTGACCACGGCAATCAAAGCCGCGGCCGCCAAGGCACCGAGCGGCCAGCCGGTCTGCTTCAAGAACTTCGACCCAAGCCTGTACCCCGGCGAGCCGGCACTGACCCGCACCAACCTCGACCAACTGGCCCCGAATAATCCCGTTCTCGTCTGGAACGCGTCCGGGCATTTCATGTACGTGAACAGCGCGATGTTCGCGGCCGCCGGGATCACGGACGATACGCCCGATCCCCCCGGTGGGACCTTTGAGCGCGCGGACGGGAAGCTGACTGGAGTCGTGGGCGAGCCGCCCGCCGAGCAACTCATTCTCAAGGGCCTGCCCAAGCCGAACATGGCAGATGTCGCCCGGTATATCCGTGAGATCCTCACCGCCTGCGCAGCGCAGGGCGTCACCTCGGTGCGGGAGGCCGCGACGGGGGCGCTGGCCGGGCCAAAGGAGCTCGCGCTCCTTCACCAACTCAACAGCCAGTCCCGTTTCCCGGTGCGGGTGTCGACGGCCCAGTTCGCAGTGCTGCCTGGCATGACGCCGACGCAGGTTGCGGGCCAGTGGAAGGCCGCAGGGGTCACGCCGTTCAGCGGCGACGAGATGCTTCGCGCCGACGCCTGGAAGGTCGTGTCCGACGGCTCCAACCAGGGCCGGTCCGGCTACTTCCTCCAGCCGTACCTGGGCGAGGACAACGGGGGCAAGGCCGACTACACGCCAGAGTCCCTCCGAGCGGCGCTCAAGGCCGGCCTCGACGACGGTTGGCAGGTCATGACGCACACCAACGGTGACGCCGCCGTGGAGTTCGTCCTCGAGGCCCTCGAAGAGCTGCTGCCCGCCTACGGCGCAACTGACCTGCGGCATCGGCTCGAGCACTGCTCATTCACGACGGACGACCAGCTGACTCGCATCGCAGCGGCCGGGTTGTCGGTCAGCTTCCTGATGAACCACGTGTACTACTGGGGCGCTGCCTTCCGCGACACGATCCTGGGGCCGCAGCGCGCCGGGCGCCTCGACCGCGTCGCGTCGGCCTACAAGGCCGGCCTGCTGCCGTCCCTGCACTCCGACTACAACGTCACGGAGGTGCACCCGCTCCTCAGCGCACGCACAGCGGTGCTGCGCCAAACCAGGGCCGACGGGCAAGTCCTGAACCCCGGCGAGTGCGCAACGCCCGAGCAGGCCCTCGCGGCCATCACGACCAACGCTGCGTGGCAAATCCACGCCGATGACCGCGGCACCTTGGAGGTCGGCAAGGCCGCCGACTTCGGCCTCGCCGACGGCAACCCATGGGGCTCGGACCCGGCCGGCTGGGCCGACATCGCCTTCGAGGCGACCTACGTCGACGGCGCGGTCGCGTGGCAGGCCTAGCAGCGGGGGCAACGGCCGGCCACGCCAAGAGCCCCCTGCTACCACTGATCTTTCTCGGCCTCCTGGGCGCCATCCAGGCCGCCGATCCGAACATCTCGTCGTCGGCGCTCCTCACGGCAGGCAAGGCCCTGGACATGGGCACGCTCTCCGCACTTGCTGCCAGCATCAGCACATTCGTCCTCGCAGCCACCGTCATAACCACCGGGATGATGGCTGACCGCCTGGGGCGTCGAAAAGTCCTCATCGCAGCCCTCCTGCTGAGCGCCATCGGCGATCTCCTCGCCGCGCTGGCGCCAGGCACGACGGTTTACCTCCTAGGTCGGGCCCTCGCTGGCATCGGCCTCGGCGCGGTGTTCGGCGCCTCCTTCGCCTACGTCAAAGCATTCGCCACAGGCAAGGGCGGACTCCCCGCCGCCCTCGGCATCTTCATGGCCGCCAGCGGCCTGTTTACCCTGCTTATCACCTTCACCGGGTCCGCCCTGGTTGGGGTCGATTGGCGGCTGTCCTTCGTTGTCATCCCGGTGCTGTGCGCCGTAAGTACCGTCATCGCCCTGGCCCTCCTGCCGAAGGACGGGGCTCGCCCAGTAGGCCAGGGGTCCTGGGACGTCACCGGCCAGGTCCTCCTTGGGGTCGGCATCATCGCCTTCCTCTACGGCGTCTCGCACGCCACCAACGGCATCACCACTCCGCTGACCGTCGTCCCGGTGATCGCGGGTGTCGTGATCCTCTCGCTGTTCGCACTATGGGAGCGGCGTAAGGGTGAGGACGGCTTCTTCCCAATCCGGCTGTTCCGGGAGCCGATCTTCATCGCCGCCGTGCTGATCGGCCTCGTCTACAACTTCAGCTCCGGCGTCTTGCTGCTGTCCTTCAGCAACCTGTTCCAGTACGCCCACGACCTCAAGGGCCTGACCCTGTCGCTCATGCAGGTCCCCTACCTGCTGGCGGGAGTCATCGCAGCGCTGGTCGTCGGGCGCATGCGGGGTGCCGGGCGCATATCGCAGCGGGGCGCCGTACTTGTCGGCACCATCATCACGGTCTGCGGCTTCGCGCTCTTCGCGGTCACGGCCATCGCCCGCCCCTCGAACGTGCTGGTGTTCCTGCCCGCACTGCTCGTCACCGGCATCGGAGTCATCGTGCCGTCGATCCCCTATGGGGGCCTGTTCCTTCAGGAAGCCGATCCGAAGCACTACGGCGCAGTCGCCTCGTCACGCACTACCGTGGGCCAGTTCTGGTACGCACTCGGCCTGGCCGGGTCAACCGTCCTCATCGACGGCCTGACCCGAAACGCCGTCGGCAACAAGCTCGGATCCTCGGGCCAGCAGGAACTGGTGCAGTGGTCGGCCACCGGAGGCAAGCCCAGCAACCCGGACGTCCTCAGGGAGGCCGCCTACGCATTCAGCGGTGCGTTCTCCATCACGATGATCGTGTTCGCAGTCGTCGTCTTCATCGCCGGCATCGTGGCCTGGGCCCTGCTCAAGCGCTTCCAGCACGCCGATCCGCCGTCTACATCGGACAATCATCCACCCGTTGCCCTTGCTCCAGCCGGGCATACGTGAGGTAGCGAACGGCGGCAGGTCGGCCTTCCCCTCCGAGCCACCGGCAGTCCGATCCCGTGGCTGAATGCACGGCAGTCCTGGAGGAAGACTGCTGCCTTGATGCGATTCAGACCGGGGAGAGTCGGCTGCCGACTACCGCGTCACGCGTCGTCGTCAAGGTCTTCCGGGATGTCGTCGGCAAGGTCGAAGGAAGCAACTGCCGGCGCGGCCGCGCGATAGTCCATCATCGCCCCGCTAACTGCCTTGTAGGCGCTCCGGGTTCCCTTGGCCGAGCCC
>JAULZL010000225.1:0-5151 GCA_032117355.1 Candidatus Nanopelagicales bacterium | reverse complement strand
TGGACTGGAGGCGCTGAGCGAACTCGTCGCAGGGCTCACCACCAACACGAAGACCGCCTTCGTCATCGCCCAGCACCTTTCCCCTGACAAGGTCAGCGTGATCGTTGACCTGATCTCACGACAGTCGCCCATCCCGGTGACCACGGCCGTCGACGGCCAACCGCTCAAGCCCGATGTCATCGCCATCGCGCCACCGAACCGCGACATCGAGGTCACGGCCGATCTCATCCGGGTGTTTCCCGCCGATGAGCGACACGGCCCGAGCCCCAGCATCGATCGACTGCTCGAGTCCATCGCCATTCACTGGGGCGCCAAGGGAGTCGGCGTTGTCCTCTCGGGCACCGGTGCTGACGGGTCACAGGGCCTGCGCATCCTGCGGGCCGCCGAGGGTCTGGCAATCGTGCAGTCACCCGAATCGGCGAAATTCGACTCCATGCCAAGGGAGGCCCTGCTGCTCGGCGGGGCTGACCTCGTCCTGCCCCCAAAGGAGATCGGCCAGCGACTCCGAGACCTCGCGGCTACCCAGGCCCGGCTCATGCTGGGAGTGGATCCGACGGGAACGGAGGCCCCGTTCAGCGACCCCGATGCCCTGCGAACAGCGGCCCGCTATCTCCAGCGCGTCAGCGGGGTGGACTTCTCCGGCTACAAGCGCGCGACCTTCCAGCGTCAGATCCAACGGCGAATGGCGGTCAGGCAGATCGGTGCCGTGGAGGACTACCTGCCCGTCCTGGCCGCTGACAACAACGAAGCGGAGGCTCTGCAGCAGGACCTGCTCGTCACCGTCACCTCGTTCTTCCGCGACCCGGAGGCGTTCACGGCACTCGGTGAGCGCATCGCCGCCTACGTCACAGATCGCGGATCAGATGTGCCGTTGCGGGTTTGGGTTCCGGGGTGCTCAACCGGTCAAGAGGTCTACTCGATCGTCATGCTTGTTGCCGAGGCGTTGGGCAACCCGAACGACCTCGCTCGCAGACTCAAGATCTTCGGTACCGATCTGGACGAGCGCAGCCTGGTGATTGCGCGTCGCGCCTGGTACTCATCGGCATCGGCGGAGCGAATCCCACCGGCCTTGCGTGCGCGATATGTACGGGACGCCCCACGAGGAGTCGAGATCATCGACGAGGTGCGCAATTGCGCCGTCTTCGCCAGGCACAACGTCCTGCAGGATCCACCGTTTCCGCGGCTGGACCTGGTTTCGTGCCGCAACCTCCTCATCTACCTCGAACCGGCGATGCAGGATCAGGTTCTCGACACGCTCCGTTACGCACTCCTTCCCGGAGGCCTGCTCTTCCTCGGCGCATCCGAGAACCTGCGGCCGGGGGCGACCGGATTCACGGAGACCGACCTCGCCCATCGGGTCTTCACCCGGTCCCTCGAGCCTGCGCCGCGAATGCCCGCCACGGTGGCACACGCGCGACCCATGGCCGAGCCGGTGCCCGTGCGGGCCACGCGGCAACAAGGACGAGTCGAGGAGCCCGCTCTCTCCGATGTCATCCTCAGCGCCGTCGCCTCCCCGTGCCTGGTGATGGAGCAGGACGGAACCTTGATCCGAGTCATCGGCGATGTCACCGAGTTCTGCCGAATCCCCGAGGGCCCAACTTCGATCACGGCACAGGACTTCCTCCGCCCGGACCTGCAATCAGAGGCGCGGGCACTTCTCCTAATGGCCCATGCCGGCGGTGAGCCGATCACCGGCGCCTGGCTACCCCTCGGGCAAACCGGCCGCGTCGTGCGACTGACGGCACGGCGCTTCGCCGTCGGCGATCGACAGATTGCCCTGCTCGGCTTCGCAGTGGCGAAGCCACCAAGCGGTCAACCAGCGGGCGAGACTCCGCCGGCAGAGCGAAGCCGGGCCCTGGACCGCGAGATCATCCGGCTACAGGATGAGTTGCGGATCAGCAAGGAGACCCTGCGAACGACCGTTGCAGACCTGGAGACGGCTAATGAAGAGTTGATGGCCTCCTCCGAGGAACTCCAGGCTTCCTCCGAGGAACTCCAGGCTTCGTACGAGGAACTAGAGACAACGAATCAGGAACTGCACGCAACCAATGACCAGCTCGCAAGCACGAACGATCAGCTTCGGGCCCGTGACCAACTTCTACAGGACACCAACACCGATCTCGAAGCCATCCTGACGTCCCTAAGCCAGGGCATCGTCATGGTGGACCGAGACATGCTCATCACTCGCTTCAGCACGATGTCGGTGCGCCTCTTCGCCCTGGTGGAAGCCGACATTGGTCGATCAATTCTCACCGTTCCGACCACGATCCCCATTCCCGGGTTGAACGAGGCCCTCGTGGCCGTGCTCGGCGCCCAGGAGTCCGCCACGCTCACGGTGAGCGGACCTTCGGCGTCCTTCCTGCTACGGATCCTGCGTTACAAGGATTCGACTGGCCAAGCCCATGGAGCCATCCTCACCTTCTCCGACGTCACCGAACTGGCAACCCTGCGCCAGATAGCCGAAGCTGCGCTGGACGACTTCAGGCATGTCACCGACTCACTGGAGCAGGCCGTCTGGAAGCGCGACCTCGCCTCCGGACGGGTCGTGTACGCCAGCGCCCGCACCTGGGACATCACCGGACTGACCGTCCAGGAGGTGCTTGACGACCCGGACGCCCTTGACTCCCAGATCGAGCATGCTCACTTAGAAGCCGTCCAGGCCGCACGTGGCCAGGCTCACGACTCGTGGTCGATCGAGTACCCGATTCACACGAGCGATGGGGAAATCCGCTGGATCCTCGAAACGGGAATAGTTCAACTCCAGCCGGGTGGTGGGACTCTCATCGGCTCGCTCACGAACATCACCCCACGGCACGAGCTTGAGGAGAACCTCGCCGACGTCTCGCTGACCTTCGAGTCGGTCTTCCGCTCGTCCTCGATGGGGATCGCCCTACTGGACGACGCATCCCATGTGCTGATGGCCAATGAGGCAATGTGTCAGCTAACTGGCTACGAGGCAGACACCATCACCGGCATGCCGCTGGATGCCGTCCTGCGTCCTGAGACAGAACTGCGATCCTCCAGTCGCTCAGAACTTGGCCCAACGATTTCCGGACCGACGACCACCATGCAGGCCCTTCGCCGCCCTGACGGGAGTATCTGGTGGGCAAGCGTGGACATTCGTCAACTTCCGCGCAACGTCCGCAAGACATTCGCCGTTGCGATCGTGCAGGACGTCTCCGAGCTGCATGAGAAGACCGAAACCCTGACGATGCAGGCCTTCGCTGATCCGCTCACCGGCCTGCCGAATCGGGCGCAGTTCAGCGCTGCGGTGACACGCGAACTTGCCCGTGCCGAGCGGTTCGGGGAGCAGTTGGCGATCGTGTGGCTCGATCTCGACGGCTTCAAGCTTGCCAACGATCGGTACGGACACCTGGCCGGCGATGTCGTCCTCAAGGCAACGGCAGAGCGAATCAAGGCGGCGGTGCGGGTGAGCGATACCGTCGCCCGACTCGGTGGTGATGAGTTCGCGATCCTGATGGCCGACCACGGTGCAGAAGGGGAGCTTGATCCACCGCTGGAGCGCATGGTTCGGGCCGTGCGAGCGCCAATCACCGCCGACGACGCAGAAATCTCCGTCTCGGCAAGCGTCGGCGTGGCCGTCTACCCCACCGACGCCAGCACGCCTGAGGATCTCATCCGCGCGGCCGATACGGCCATGTATACGGCGAAGTCCCAGGGCGGCGACCGGCACTGCTACTTCCGGCCGTCCATGAATCGAGATGCCCAGCAGCGAACTGTGATGCGAGATGCCATTGACCAGGCACTCAGCAATGATGAATTCGAGATGGTCTATCAGCCGATTCTCAAGGCTGAGGACGGCCAGGCTTGGGGCGCGGAGGCACTCGTTCGATGGCGTCGCGACGGTCAACTCGTCCGGGCCGGCGACTTCGTGCCGTTCTGCGAGATGAGCGGCCAACTACGCCCACTCGGCATCCGCATCGCACGACTGCTGGCCGAGGACATGCGTTCGTTGAAGACAGCGGGCCTCGGCGGAACCATCGTCACCCTGAACATCTCGGCCAGCCAACTGACCGACAAGGAGGTGTTGGCAGCCATCGCCGCGGGAGCCTGGTCACTGAGCCCCACCGGAGTCATTCTCGAAGTGAAGGAGTCAGTGTTCCTGCCTTCATACGCCAGGGCTCTCGAGGCACTTGGGCAACTTGGCCGCACCGGGACTCAGGTCGCAGTGGACAACTACGGTTCCGGGCTGTCCAGCTTCCGAGCGCTGGCATCGCTGGGCCCGCGCTACATCAAGCTGGATAGCGCCCTCATCGCCACCGCCAGCCATCGCGGCGAAGGCGCGATCCGGTCGGCCGTCGAATTGGCCCATGCCCTGCAGTCCAGGGTCGTGGCAATCGATGTGAAGGATGCCGAGCACCGCGGGCAGCTGGCCGACCTCGGCGTCGATCTCGTCCAAGGATGGGGGCAGGCGCCGGAGTGTGCCGCCGGAGACTTGATCACCTGGCTGTCGGCGAATCGCGAGTCTTCGCGGACCTGAAGGGTCGCGGACCTGAGAGATCGCGGACCTGAGAGATCGCGGACCGGGCACCATCGGCCCGCGTCAACGCGGCAGACACCGGGGTCCCTCGCGACCATCACCGGCATGAGAGAGTCCCCCTCATGGATTCACGATCGGATTCTCGGCCCAGGTCAACGGCCCGACGAAGCCCCTGGCGGGCCGGGCTACTAGCCGTGCTGATTGCAGTCATCGGCATCATTGCGATGCCGGCGGCAGTGCAGGCTCATACCGATCTGGCGTCCTCCACACCCGTCGACGGTGCAGTGCTGGACACTCCCCCCGAGGCCATCACCCTGACCTTCAACGAAGATCTGCTGGCGGGGTCATCATCGATCGCGCTCAACGACATGACAGGCACCACTGTCCTCTCAGGGCCCGTAGCGGCCGTCGGCCCGTCCATCACCGTGCCGTGGCCAGCCGGACTCCCAGGTGGGACGTACCAGGCGGCCTATCGGGTGGTCTCCGCTGATGGCCATCCGGTGACCGGGGCCATCACGTTCACGGTGGCCGCGGCGTTGGGCGAGGCATCGACCGGACCATCAGCGGAGATATCGGCGGAAGCGTCACCGGAATCGTTAACCGAATCGTCAGCGGTGCCGACCACGAGCGCGGCAGCCGAGCCGGTCGTC
>JAULZL010000224.1:0-4393 GCA_032117355.1 Candidatus Nanopelagicales bacterium | reverse complement strand
CTGGCTGTAGATGCGGATCCTCTTTGCCGGGACTCCGGATGTTGCTGTCGTTGCCCTCGAGGCGCTCGTCGGCTCCCGTCACACCCTGGCCGGGGTGATCACCCGGCCCGATGCACCGAAAGGGCGCGGGCGCGGCGTCAGTCGAAGCCCGGTTGCGGCCCGCGCCGATGAGCTGGGTGTGCCTGTCCTTGCTCCCGCGTCGTCGCGGGACCCGGCTTTTGTTGCTGCGGTACGGGCCCTTGAGCCGGACTGCTGCCCGGTGGTTGCCTATGGGCAGTTGCTTCCTTCCGATGTGCTTGACGTGCCCGAACACGGCTGGGTGAACCTGCACTTCTCCCTGCTCCCTGCCTGGCGGGGGGCGGCTCCGGTTGCCTGGGCCATCCTGACCGGCGATGACGTAACCGGTGCGTGCACCTTTCAAATCGGGCCGGGCCTGGACGATGGACCAATCTTCGGGACGGTCACCGAGGGCATCCGGCCGGAGGACACCACGGGAGACCTCCTTGCCAGGCTCGCGCACAGCGGATCAGAGTTGCTGGTGGCCACCCTGGACGCGATCGAGGACGGGCGGGCGATGCCGATCCCGCAGCCCGAGGTTGGCGTGACCTTTGCCCCCAAGCTGACCGTGGAGGATGGCCGAGTGCGCTGGACTGATCCGTTGGTGGCCGTCGACCGGCGGATTCGAGCCATGACGCCGAGCCCGGGCGCTTGGACGATGCTGGGCGCGGATCGGGTCCGGCTCGGCGCCCTTGGAATCACCCCATCGGAAGCACCGAGCGGCCTGATGCCGGGTGAGATTCTGGCGGCAGGGTCAGTGGTGTGGGTGGGAACGGCCACCGACCCGGCAGCGCTGGGCGAGGTGAAGCCTGAGGGGCGGCGGATGATGGCGGCGGCGGACTGGATCCGCGGGCTGCGCGTCGAACGACTCGAGTTCGCGTGAAGGCAGATCCGGCTCGTCAAGCGGCCCTGGAACTGTTGCGCTGCGTTGATGAGGACGATGCCTACGCCAACCTGGTGATGGTGCGGATCCTTCGGGATCTGCGACTTCAGGGCAGGGATGCGGGCTTTGCGACAGAACTCGGCTACGGCACCCTTCGCTGGCAGGGGCTCTACGACGCCATTCTGGCCGCCTGCATCAGTAGGGACTGGACGACCGTGGAACCGAGCCTGCGTCGAGTCCTTCGGCTGGGAACCCATCAGATCCTCTCGATGCGCGTGCCCGTTCATGCGGCGGTCGACTCCTCGTGTGAATTGGCGCGGGGCAACGGATCGCCGGCAGCGGCCCGGGGTCGGATCGGTTTCGTCAATGCCGTCCTGCGCAAGGTCGCAGCGCGAAGTGTCGATGAGTGGAGTGAGTACCTCGGCGTTGACCAGGCTGATGTCGAGTCGCTGTCGACTCGGTGGTCGCATCCGGCGTGGATCGTCCGAGCCTTCGCTGAGGCCCTCGGGTCGCGGCGCGATGAGCTGGCTTCGCTACTGGGGGCAGACAACGCCCCCGCGAGGCCCAGCCTTGTTGCGCGTCCGGGTCGTCTGACGCCTGCTGAGCTGCACGCGATCCCGGGGGTTGAGCCGGGCCGCTGGTCGCCGTATGCCGGAACCCTGGTGTCTGGCTCGGTCGAATCCCTGCCGCAGGTGCGTTCGGGGGTGATTGGCGTGCAGGACGAGGGCAGCCAGCTCGTGGCCCTTGCCCTGGCGCGAGCTGAGGTGAGCAGTTCCGAAGGTGCCTGGCTTGACCTGTGCGCCGGTCCTGGCGGCAAGGCGGCCCTGCTTGCCGGCTTGGCCGAGCAGGCAGCGGCCGTGATGGTTGCGGTCGAGCCCCATCCACACCGCGCTGACATGGTCAGGGATGTCTTGGACTCGATCGCTGGTAGCCGAGTGCTGGTGGCCGACAGCCGCACCAGGCCATGGGGTGAGCAACTCTTCGATCGGGTGCTCGTGGATGTGCCCTGCACGGGACTTGGAGCCCTTCGTCGCCGACCAGAGGCACGATGGCGACGCACTCCGGCAGACCTGTCAACTCTGGGTCCCCTGCAGCGAGATCTGCTGGCGGCGGGTCTTGCGGCCACCGCGCCTGGCGGAGTCCTTGCCTATGCAACCTGCTCACCACACCTGGCGGAGACTGAGTTCGTGGTGGGGGACCTGCTGAAGAAGGAGCCTGGCATCGCCCTTGAGGATGCCCGTGAACTCATCGGGGACGTCCCAGACTGCGGCGATGGGCCGTTCGTCCAACTGTGGCCGCATCGGCACGGCACGGACGGCATGTTCCTGGCGATCCTGCGCCGTCGGAGCTGATCCTCCGACGACTACTAGGGTCCATCCGTGGGCATCCTGATTTCGCCTAGCGTGCTGAACAGCGACCTAGCGCACCTCGCCGACGAGGTCGCCCGCGTGTCCGCGACCGCTGACTTCATCCACCTCGATGTCATGGACAACCACTTCGTACCGAACCTGACATTCGGCCTGCCGGTCGTGTCATCCCTGGTTGGTCAGTGCAGTCTTCCCGCGGACTGCCACCTGATGATCAGCGACCCGGATCGGTGGGCGCCGGCCTATGCCGATGCCGGTGCGGCCAGCGTGACATTTCACATCGAGGCCGCCCGGAATGCTGAGCAGATCTGCCGGGACTTGCGAGCATCAGGTGCCCGGGCCGGGGTAGCGGTGAAGCCGGGCACGGACGTCGAGGTGTTGGCCGACCTCGTCCCCGTCCTCGACATGATCCTGGTGATGACTGTGGAGCCCGGTTTTGGCGGGCAGACCTTCATGTCGGACATGCTGGTAAAGATTCGGCGGGCACGGTCCCTTGCCGATGGGGCTGGAACCGACGTGTGGGTTCAGGTAGATGGTGGGGTCGACGAAAGGACCATCGAGGCGGCAGCGGCTGCGGGGGCCGATGTCTTCGTGGCCGGCTCGGCCATCTTCCGCTCGGCGGACCCGTCCGCCATGGTCGAGCGACTGCGCTGGCTGGCCTCGGAAGCCCGGTGAGCCGCTGGGACGCGTACATGCGTCAAGCCCTGGATCTCGCAGTGTCGCCGGATGCCCCCCGTGGGGAGAATCCCAGGGTCGGCTGCGTGCTTGTCGATGCGACCGGCACTGTCGTCGGCGCTGGATACCACCGGGGTGCAGGAACCCCGCATGCCGAGGTAGTCGCGCTCGAGGCCGCGCATGGGCGCACCCTCGGAGCCACCGCCGTGGTCACCCTGGAGCCCTGCCGCCATGTTGGGCGCACCGGCCCGTGCACCGAGGCGTTGATCTCGGCGGGTATTTCCCGGGTGGTGTTTGCCCAGCCCGACCCCACGGCACTTGCCGGTGGCGGGGCGGCGAACCTTGCTGACGCCGGAATTGAGGTCATCGGTGGCGTATGCGCGGATGACGCGCTGGAAGTGAACCGGGCCTGGACGCACGTCCAGGTCACTGGTCGACCGCTCGTCACCCTGAAGTGCGCGATGAGCCTGGACGGGCGCGTCGCTGGGCCGGGGGGTGAGCCGATCGCGATCACCGGCCCCGCTGCCCGAGCACTGTCGCATCGCCTTCGCTCCGAGGTGGACGCGATTGCCGTGGGTACCGGCACAGCGCTTGTGGACGATCCGCACCTGACGGCCCGGGATGCTGAGGGCCGACCAGTGGCCCGGCAGCCGCTGCGGGTCATCGTCGGTGAGCGGGAGATCCCGTCAAGCCTGCACGTCCTCGACGACGCGGCGGCCAGTCTCCACCTGCGAACTCGGAGCCCGCGCGAGGTGGTCGAAGCCTTGCGCGACCGAGGGGTTCACCACCTGCTGATCGAGGGTGGGCCAACCCTGGCGACCGCCTTCCTGGAAGCCGGGCTGGTGGACGAGGTGATGTGGTTCATTGCCCCGCGACTACTCGGCTCCGGGCCCATCTCGCTGGCCCGCTTGACCCACCCGGTGCCCGTCGTGGTTTCGGCGGTTGAGTCAATCGGGGATGATGTCCTTATTCGCGGGCGGATCCGTCCGTGACCGGTCATCGAGAATCGACGGGACGGCCCATGTTCACCGGGATCGTTGAGGAGCGCGGCACCATCCAGTCCGTGACCCCGTTCGCGGACGCATCTCGCATTGCCGTGTCGGGAACGGTGGTGCTCGACGGCATTCACGCCGGTGACTCCATCGCGGTGAATGGCATCTGCTTGACCGTTGTCGAAATCCTGCCGGATGCCTTCACGGCTGACGTGATGCTCGAAACCCTGACCCGGACCTCCCTGCGTGGGATCGAGCCGGGGACTCCGGTGAACCTGGAGCGAGCCGCTCGAGTGGACTCACGGCTCGGGGGTCACCTCGTCCAGGGTCATGTCGACGGAACCGGCGAGATCCTCTCCGTCGATCCGACTGAGCACTGGACGGTGATTCGCATCGGTCTGCCGGCATCTCTGTCGCGC
>JAULZL010000223.1:3039-8324 GCA_032117355.1 Candidatus Nanopelagicales bacterium | reverse complement strand
GGTATCGAAGCCCGTGCGACGTGAATGACTCCCCATGCTGGTGACCCGGTCGAGGACCTCCTTGCGGTTAAGCAACCCGGTCAGGTCATCGAAGCGCGCCCGACGATCAAGTTCGCGATAGGCCTCGACCTCGGCATCCACCGTACGGAAGGACGCCGCTACCCCGTCAGGCTCGCCGGTCGCGTCGAGGTAGACACGGGCATGGGTCTCCACCCAGTGGTAGTCGAGTTCCTTGGATCGAACCCGAAAGCGCCGAACAACGGGGGCACCCTGCTGGCCCACCTCCTTGATCGGCAGAAAGTCCTCCATGTCGTCCATGTGGACGAAGTCGTCGAATCGTCTACCAGCCCACTCCGCCGGCAGCCAGCCGAGCATCTGCGTCAACGACGGCGACGCCCACATGATGATTCCTGACCGAAGCCACACGACCGCATCAGATGAATTCTCGGCCAGCAGCCGATACTGCCGCTCCGACCCAGCGAGAGCCTCAATGCGGTTACGCAAATCCGTGATGTCCCGCCAGATGATGCTCAGGGATCCGTCAGCACGAACAGCCCGGATATCGAATCTGCGATCCCCTTGTGACTTCACGTGCGACCACTGCCTGAAGTCCTCGACGACCAGTCGCGTCCCCGTCCGATACGTTTCAAGCAGCTGCTCGAACAGGCCGGTGGCCCGCGCACCCGGGAACAGTTCGGTGACCGACATCCCCTGGATCTCGTCACGCGACCGGCCGATGTAGTCGACCGCAATACTGTTCGCGTTCTCAAGCACGAAGTCAGTGACCCTGCCGCTGGCATCCTCCGACGGAGCCAAGACGGCGTGCGGGTCCGGAAGGGAGTCAAGGATAAGACGCAATCGACGCGCATCGCGCTGGAGTTCCTCCCGCGAGCGAACAAGGCCGTCGACATCCTGGTAGCCGCCCACCGCTCCGACCTGCCGGATCAACCCACCTGCGGCTTCGACGGGCTCCAGGCTCGCCATCCAGCGGTAGCGCCCGCCCTTGGACCGCATTCGGACGATGACCCGAGAGCCATCGTGCCCGGCTTGATCACCATCGCTGAATACCCGGACGGCACCCGCTTGGGCGCGGTCATCCGGGTGCACCAGGTCGGCCATGACAGTGTCGAGCAACTCCTCGGGCTGCCAGCCGAGCAGGCGCGTCACCGACGGGGAGACCCACGTGATGCGATCATCGGCAGCCGCCGTGTAGAGCAAGTCCGAGGAGTGCTCAGCAATGAGCCGAAGTTGTCCCTCCGCCTCCTGCTGCCGCAGTCGGGCGGTGACGCTCTCGGTGATGTCTTGGAGAATCCCGATGCAGCCGACGGCTCCTTCGCGTGACCGCCATGGCTGCGCATTGAACTCAACCCATCGAACGTCGCCGTCCTTGGTGATGATGCGAAGCTCCTCGTGGCCCGCGGTGCCGGACGCAGCCGAGTCCCCTAGTAGCCCGGCTCGCTGACGATCCTGCGGGTGCCAGAGCAAGTCCAGGGCAGTCCCAACAAGGGACTCTTGGGGCCAGCCGAATGACTCGGTAGCCGAGGGACTGATCCACCTCACGCGGCCGTCGACTGATTCGAAGACGATCCCCGGGGCATGCGCGGCGATGACATGCGCCTGCTCGCAAGCAAGCTCGGTCATGGACATGCGCCCACCGGCGTCGCGTCGCGTCCCTGCACTGGCAACCTGCTCCCCGCTCTCGGTCAACCGCCGCCGACGTCCTCACTGTGGCTTGCCACACGGTTGCACCCAAGAGGGCTAAGAGCGGCACTGCACAATGCGTGTCGTCGGTCAGTGACCGGTCAGCCACCGGTGGACACCCACGATGTCCGAGCCTGGACGCGATGCTGACCACCGAGCTCACGACCTAGACGCGCGACCTTCGGACGGTGACCAGTTGTGCTCGCGTGCGGCAAGCGCGGCCTGGTGGGCCGAACGCAGTTGCGGACCAGGGGGTAACCCCCCATGTGAGCGCAGATAGGACTCGGCGAGGCGAAAAACAGCAAGTGCCTCCGCGGGACGCTCTGCCGCGATAAGAGCCCGCATCAGGAGTACGTATCGACGCTCTCGCAGCGGATCACGGGCCACCTCCTCCTTGGCCCACGGGACCACCCGTGAAGCCTCTGCGACGGATCGGATACCCGCGACCATGCACTCCAGTTCGGCCTCACGAACGGCTTCATGCATTTCCATCAGTCGATCGCGTCGGGCGATCAACTCCGTGTCATGGACGTCGGCATACGGGACGCCTCGCCAGAGCGCTCGGGCCCGTTGAAGTTCGACGTGCGCCCCGGTGAAGTCCCGGGCAGCCATCAATGCCTGCCCCTGCTCCGCCAGAGCATAGAAGCGCTCGGCATCGACGTTGGCGGGATCAACGGCCAGGGCATAGCCATCATCCGTGGTGATCACCCAATGACGGCCGAGGGCACGGCGCAGGGCAGCAACATGGCCCTGCAGCGAGTTGTGTGCGTCACTCGGAATATGCGCGCCCCAGACGGCTCGGACGAGGCGGTCGCGCGAAATCGACATGCCCGGCCATCCCGCGAGGATCGCCGTCACCCTGCGTACCGTGCGTGTCAGCGTGATCGGGCTCCCGTCCCCAACCCGGCACTGCAGCTCACCCAGGACCTTCACCGACAACTGGGACGTACTTCCGACAGACGTCCTTGATTCCTCAGTGATGTCAACTGTCATCTCACACCCCTTTTGATCTCTACCCCTCGGCTGGACAGTCTGCCGAGTTCAGTCAGTGGAATGGATGCAGAGTCATGCAGCATCCGTGCAGGTATGCGCTGCAACGTGGCGAAAGAAAACGAAACATGCCACTATCCCGTGGGGGGTAGTTCAATGGAACAACGAATACGCAACGTGAAACATCGACGTAGGCCGGTCTGGCGTGCCTGTGAGCCGGTGCCGGAACGCGCGTCAAGCCCCCCCCCCCGATCGCCCAGCCTGCCTAGGCCATCACCGAATACGAATGTCGCACGGCTCGTGGACGATCTCCGCGGCAGTGCCCATCCACGATCACAGGGGGATGACCATGGAACGCACTCACCCTTCTACTGATGTGTCGAACATCATGAGAATTGACGAAGCTGGCAGCAGGGTCGAATCGATGTACCGGCTGCTCCTCTTGCTCGCCGACGGTCCGGATCAGTGTGGGTTCCTCGCTGGGCTTGTGCACAGCGTCCTGCGCGATGACCTGGCTCGTGCGGCTGCCCTGGCCACGGTCAGCCCAGCGGGTTATGTGTACGTGACCGGCTCCTACGGGCTACCCCTCGATGAGGTGTCATCTCGTCTGGGTGCTTCCGTCTGGCAGGACACTCCGTTGACCACGGTCGTGCGAAGTGGGCGCCCTTGGATCGGACTGTCGGATGGTGCGCACAGCAATCGGGGTGGTGGCGAGCCCGAGTGCCCGGGACGCTTTTGCCTCGCCCTGCCCATCCAACGGTGGGGTCATCCCATGGGAGCCCTCTTCATCACGGCCGACCGCAAGCCGGACCTGGCAACCGACGGCGCCTTCTGGCTTGGAGTGGCAGCCGCCTGCACTGGGTTCGTCACCAATGCTCGCCCCGCGATCGAGCGACTTGGTCCGCGAACCGCAATGCTCCCTGCACCGGGCCCGCGACTCAACGACCGCGACCTGTCGATCCTTCGACTGGTTGCAGAGGGACGCAACAACGGACAGATAGGCCGCGAACTCGGGTACAGCCTCTCGACCATCGCTCATGCGCTGGTCGCCATCTACCGGGAGCTCGGCGTGAGCGCCCGTCAGGATGCCGTGGAGGTGGCCGTATCGATGGGCCTACTCGACGTGGAATCCGCGGCTACCCCGCCGAGCGACGATCAAGGGTTGCTCTCACCATCTGATGATCCGAGCCTTGAAAGGTCGGGTCGAATGAGCCATCGGCTTGCAGTCGGATCACCACCTCGTAGTCGAGAACAGTGAACCCCGACCCCCAGACCATCACGTAGTCGATTCGAGTTGCGTCTAGTTCCGGACGCCGACTCGAGGTGCGGAATACGTACGGGCTGCGGGGGAAGCCCTGCTCCCCCACGTCGAGCAGCGGGTTGTAGTTGATTGTTGAGTACTGGACATTTCGCCTGGTCGGCGCCTGGGCGGCGTCCGTCCAGCCTTCGTCCACCAGGACCTGCTGGATCCCGCTGGGCTGCCGGCGCCGGTAGGAGTTCAGGTCACCCATGAGAACGGCAGGCACACCCGTCATCCCATGCTCGGCATTCATCCGATCCACCCAGCGACCTAGTTCACGGCCGAGCGTTACCCGAGACTCCTCATTCGGCTGATCCTTAAGGGTGGACGTATGCAGGGAAATCGCAAGGAAGGGCCCGCTGCCGTTGATACCCGAAAGGTACGCCCAGGTCACCTTGCGCGGAGCTGCGTCTGCCGTAAGCCCGTCCGCGATCGCCGACGCGGGAAGGGTTCCGGCTGAGGGCGTCCCATTAGGCGTATCCGCCTGGCGAATGGTTCGCCGATTGAAGAGCAACCCGGTCGTGTGGGTGCAGGGATGCGGATCCTCAGCACGCCAACGACACGTGTCTGACTCAGCGGTGTAGGCCGGTGATACGAACCCATACGGGGCGGTGAGCTGCTGCACATCAAGGAATTGAGTCTTCGCATGGGTCGTCGGCTGATGGGTGACCTCCTGCAACCCGACCACGTCCACGCCTGCCTCGACGATGGTGCGCACCACCCGATCTCGCCGGTCCACCCATGCCGGGGCGGGAGGTGCGCAGGTCACCTTGCAGACGTTGTAGGAAGCAAACACCAGCGCGGCTCCCGAGACCGTCCCCTCCATCGGAACGATCGTGGTGGCCGATGGCTCGCCTGATGTCACCGCAGGCCGCAGCGTCGGTGGCTTCACGTTCAGTGAGATCCAGCCCACCAGGACAGCGAGAGCGACGGTGAGAAGCCGTCGCGAGTGGCGATTCAGATCCGGCACATCGCCATCGTGCGCCCACGAGACCGCGAGCGGAACAGGATGGAAGTCGATGGCTCGGTCAGTGTCCGACAGGCCTGAACGCACCTACGAACGCCGCTTGCATCCCGGCAGGCGCACGCGGACATTGGAAGGGCCGGATCAACCGTGGAGGATCGCGATGCCCTCATCACTTCAGATGTACCTGATTGTCGGTGCAGGCGCGACCTCGGCCGCGATCCTTGTCATCCTGGCGCTGATCAAGGGCCGCAGGCCACCCGCCCGCAACGGGCCGTGGATCGCTGCCCTCGTCCTCGCCGGTCTGCCAGCAGCATTCCTCACGCCAAT
>JAULZL010000223.1:0-3029 GCA_032117355.1 Candidatus Nanopelagicales bacterium | reverse complement strand
GGTGTCACGGCAAGCGAACTGGCTGGCCATCGGGGCCCTCGGACTATGCCTGGGGTTTGTCCTTGCTCTGCTGCGCCCGCGGTGGGCCGCGTGGGGCTTCATCGCGTCGGGCCTCCTCCTTCCGGTCCTGACATGGGCAGCCGACACCCTGCTAGAGCAGCCCCAGGAGAGTTCGATCGGCGTGGCGCAGGCCCTGGGCATCTACACCTGGCGCGCCCTCCTCACAGGTGGATTGCTGCTGTGGGCAGTGCGGCCCCATGCTGTCGAGCCGCGCGATGAAGCACAGATCACGGCTGCCGTAGCGCCCAGCCCCACAGCCAACGTGAACGCAGCCACCGAAGACGCAGCCACCGAGAACGTGCCGCACCAATCGGCATGACCACCCCTGGCTCCTCCCCGGTTCAATGGGCCTCGGCGTCCACCGCGTCCGCGAAGGTGGCCATGGAAGGGAAGGTCCAATCCGGCGTCACCGTGGCCGGAGGGACGGGGGTCGCCCCCCAGCCAGGGCGGTCATGTCGGCGATTAATCCATACGGTCGGCAGACCGACGGCCTTAGCTGGAACATGGTCGTGAAAAAGGCTCTGCGCGACGTGTAGCAGCCCACCCTCGCTGATTCCCAGCCGTCTTACCTCAGCCTCGAGTGCTTCGAAGTTGCGCGGGGATGGCTTGTAGGAGCCGATGTCCTCAGCGGTGAGGATGCTGGTGAATGTGACACCCAGTCGCCGGTTCGAGCCTGCGAACGACTCGCGGTCCACGTTGGACAGGATGATCAAACGGTAGCGACGCGACAGTCTCTCCAGGGCCTCAGTTGAGTCAGGAAAGGCTGGCCAGTCGGGGACCGAAACGGCAAGTGCATGTGCTTCGTCCTCACTCACCGGAGCCGACAGTTGCCCCCCGAGGCTGCGGATCGCTCGGGCCAAGATCTGTGGATACAACTCGGCCGGATGCTCCTCCTCGGCCCGTGCCTCGTGAGTCGAGTAGGCGGTGAGGAGATCCTCGTCACTCAGTGCGAGGCCATGCTCATCAGCCCAGGTGCGCAGTACCGCCGCAATACCGGCTTCCCAGTCGATGAGGGTTCCGTAGCAGTCGAAGCTCAGGGCCTCGAAGTCAGAGAGTTTCAACGCGCGCTCCTTGGGGTGATCCTTCGGCATTTCCGCCCAGTCCGCAGTGCGGTGCGCGACTGGTGCAGCCGAAGGCTACTTCGCCGGGCCACTTGCCTCATCGCGGCAGGCGCGGGACAGTCTCGGCCATGAAGACATCGCCGACCCCTGATGCAGTCTCCTGGCGGCATCACCTGCACAGGCACCCCGAGACTGGATTCCAGGAGGTGGCCACGAGTCAGTACATCGCCGAGGTCCTGACCGCGATCGGACTGGAGCCTGTCACCGGGGTCGGCGGGACTGGCGTCGTTGCCTCGGTTACCCGGGGAACGGGCAGCGGTGCCATCGGCCTGCGCGCCGACATGGACGGCCTGCCCATCGATGAACGCACGGGACTTCTCTACGCCTCTGAGCATCCCGGCCGGATGCACGCATGCGGCCACGATGGCCACATGGCGATGGTTCTCGGCGCCGCAGCAAGACTTCAGGCCGAGGGTGGCTTCGATGGCACCGTCCGATTCGTATTCCAGCCGGCGGAGGAGCATGGCCTGGGGGCGAAGGCGATGCTGGCAGACGGACTGCTCGAGCGATTCCCCATGGATTCCCTGTTCGGCCTCCACAGCATGCCGGGCCTGGCAGCCGGGCACATTCACACCCGCATCGGCGGACTCATGGCAAGCGAGGACAACTTCGAGATTCGGATCACCGGACGAGGGGGTCACGCGGCAAGACCACAGATGGTCATCGACCCGATCATCATCGGTTCAGAGATCGTTCTTGCCTTGCAGACCATCGTCTCCCGCAACGTCGATCCGGCCCAATCGGCCGTGGTCTCCTGTACTGAGTTCCTCACCGACGGTGCCCGCAACGCGATCCCCGGCGAGGTCGTGATCAAGGGTGATACCCGCAGTTTTGATCCGGTTGTGCAGACGCTTCTCGAAGATCGCATGCGCCAGATCTGCGCAGGGATCGCTGCCGCACACGGCGCAACCTGCACGGTCACCTACACCCACGAGTTCGAGCCGACCGTCAATGACGCCCAATGCGTTTCGGCCGCTGTCACCGCGGCCACGGCCGTCGTCGGTGCCGACCGGGTGGACGGGAATTGCCTGCCATGGCTCGCGAGCGAGGACTTCGGGGCATTCGGCCGCGCGATCCCCGCCTGCTTCGCACTGATCGGCAACGGCACGCAGCCCGGAGCGGGCGGCACTCCGCTGCACAGTCGGGACTATGACTTCAACGATGAGGTTCTCGAGATCGGGATTTCGTACTACGTCGAACTGATCAAGTCACTGCTACCTGACACGAGAACCGTTCACGTGCCCTGACCTGAACGGGGCCCGGACTCGACATGGCCCGGAACAACCCAACGCTCCAACCCACTGCATTGCTGCTGCGACTGGAGCGCACTCGCCTATTGAATTCACCTTTGTCGGCAGTAGGTACTTCGCGAATCGCCATTTGCGAATGGGAGTGCAGCAATGACTGCGCGGTCCGCGGCGGCGAGGTACTCGCCCTCGTACCAGCAGACCGAATACGACGAGTATTCGTTGGCTGCGTTCGTTGAGGATGACGAGTCGACAGAGGAGTTAGGAGAACGAAGGTCAAGCAAACCGAAATCGATGAACGTGCCGAGAAAATCCGGATTGGCTGGACTTGGGTCGCCCACGTCCGTGGCGATGGCGGTGCCCGCCTTGACTGGGGCCGGCGGGTTCAACAGGGTTTCACGAGAGTCATCCGGTGCAGCGGGGGGAAGTGTCCCGAGAATCCCCTTGAATTCAGGAGACGGCGTGAGCAGGTGACCAAGCCGCACCATGAAGCCGCAGGGGCTCACGATGTCCACGCCGAACTGGTAGGTACCGTCCATCGTGTAGTGCCATGCCTTCGTCACGACGCCGTCGAAGGGCGCTGTCACGCGAACTCCGGAAA
>JAULZL010000222.1:0-9026 GCA_032117355.1 Candidatus Nanopelagicales bacterium | reverse complement strand
AAGCGAGGCAGGCGGCGGTGAGGCAGGCGGCGGTGAAGCACTGAATGGCCGCGTACTGGCCCTTGCAGTGGGCGTTGGCCTGCTCGCGGCTGTTGCCGCTTCGTTCTACCTCGAGATCGTGGCCCTGGGCCAGGACCTGATCTTCACCACGCTGCCCGATGCCCTTGGCTGGGCGGCACCGCCGCTGTGGTGGTACCTGCTGGCCCTCGCGGCAGGCACCGGTCTGGTTGAGGCTGCTCGGCGGCTGCCCGGTTCGACCGGAGCCGGGCCATTGACCGGCTTTCACTTCGATACCGCTCCGTCCTACGCGCCCTCCATCCTGCTCGCCGCCCTGGGAACGATTGTCTTTGGCTTCGTCCTTGGCCCGGAGGCACCGCTTATCGTGCTGGGGACGACGGTCGCGGCGATAGTCCTGCGCAGGGCGGATCCTCAGGTGCGCCGACTGGGCATGCTCCTTGGCGGGGTGGCTGCGATCGGAGCCGTGCTCGGCAACCCGTTCGTCACCGCCTTCCTGGTGTTGGAGTTCGCTGCCATGGGCGCCGTTCCTGCGGCAGCCCTACTGCCAGCGCTCGTCGCACTGGGCAGTGGCTATCTACTGCAGGTCGGCGTTGGCGGATGGCTTGGCCTGGGTACCCATGCCCTGACCGTCCCTGGGCTGCCGGCCTACGAGACGGTGCAGGTGGTCGATGTGGCGGTTGGTGTGCTCGTCGCGATCAGCGCGGGGGTTGTCGCCGCCCTTGTTCGCGAGCTTGGAGTTCGGCTTGATCGCTGGGGCCAGGGCGGCGCGGCAGCTCGCACAGGTTCGGGCCGGGGCTGGGTCCTGCCGGTGATCGGGTGCGCAATCACGGCGCTGGCCATCGTCGTCGGGTGGATCGCGCTCGACATTGCGCCCGAGCTCATTCTGTTCTCCGGCCAAGGGACGGCGATGAGCGCGCTCATCGCCGAAGGGTCTGCCGGAGTGCTGCTCGCGATCCTGCTCCTCAAGGGACTCGCGTTCGCAGGTGCGCTCGGGGGTGGAATGCGCGGCGGACCGATCTTCCCCGCGACCTTCCTCGGTGTGGCGGTCGGTTCCCTCGCTGCGGTCATCGTCACCGGCGCCTCGGTGAGCGCCATGGCGGCGGTCGGGATCGCGGCTACCGCGGCGGTCATGACCCGTCTCCCGTTCACTTCCGGGATCCTCGCCCTGCTCCTCGTCGGCGGGGCAGGTGCGGCGGTTGCACCGCTGGCGATCATTGGTGCTGTCGTGGGCTTCATCATTCGTCAGTGGCTTGATCGCCGCGATCGCGAGGCTGTTGCTCCTTAGTTGGCGAACGCCGCCGATAGGGCTGACGTCGCTTCACGGACGCACCCTTCATCCGTGGCCGGTCTTGTGCGGGCGGCCGCTCCGCCGCTGAAACCAACGAGGGCCGGGAAGCCGAGTAAGTCGGTGAGCGAGTAGAACTCTGTCCACCGCAGGGCGGCCTCGGTGCCGTAGGGAGCACCTGGCACCCCGCCTCCCACGATCCCGATGACCCGCTCCGGGCCCCACCACTGCTCGGGATAGCGAAGGATCACCTTCTCGAGATTGCCCGTTGCCAGTCGGCCCAAGGCGGTTGCCACGTTGAGCGGCATCGGATTGATCGCGGGCGTACGCCGCTGCAGCAGAGCCAGCGGAACGGCCACCACGACACCATCCGCTACCAGGCTGGCGCCTGAATTCAGGTCCACTCGCACGGCATCCCGTCCAGATTCCCGCACCGCCACCACGGCGACCGCGGACGTTGACGTCCGCACCTCAATGCCCTTGAGCAAGGCTTGGGGGATCGCCTGGTAGCCGCCCACGACGAATGCGTCACCGCCACGTTGCCACGCACCCTCGGTGAAGGCCTGCGCCCCGAGCCGGTTGGTGTCCAGGCCGTACTCCTGGACGATGCCGGTCTGCTCAGCCCATGACTGCATCCGCCCCGCGGGCCAGTCGTTGGCTCGTAGCCACTGGGCAGTCGAGGTGCTGGTGCGTGGCGCGGCGTCCCCCAGTTCGCTGACGAGGTCGTCGAGTTGGTCTGCGACATCCTCCGCCTCGTAGGAGGGCCGACCGGTCACCGTGTCGCGGTCGATCGAGTCGTCGAAGTCGCTGGGGACGAGTCGGAGACCGGCTGCTGCGGCGAGTGGCACCATCGGGTTGCCGCGCAATCCATGCACCCAGGCGGCACCCATCTCAACCGGCTGCCCCCAGCTGACGTCGCTATAGACGCGGCCGCCGATGCGCCGGCGAGCTTCGATCACGATGACCTCGACGCCGGAGTCGGCGAGTCGACGTGCCGCGGCGGCACCGGCCATTCCAGCGCCGATGACGATCACCCGCCCTGGTTCGCGGCGGGCCAGGAGTCGTCCGGCGGCGAACCTCCCTGACTCGTAGGCGCCATTCGTCGTCGATGGATGGGCGGTGCTGGCGTACTCACCGGCAAGAACGATGCGATCTGCGATGAGCGCCTTTCGCAGCACTTGGCGTACCGATGGGGGGCACCCGGTGGGTAGTGCCGAGTACGAGCCAAGGGACCACGGGTCGGTATCCCAGCGGGTGACCAGACTCGCGGTGGGCAGGGGTAGCGACCTGGCCCGATACCCGGCGGCAGCGGACGGAGTGATGCCGATCGGGATCGTGCTGCCGACCGCGGTCAGGCCGCACAGGGCGAGGAAGTCGCGTCTATTCATCCGCGCAGCGTGTCAGAGGGCGTTTTGTCACGGGCGCAGCGTGTCAGAGGGCGATCGATGGCGAGCACCTGCCTGACCAAGAGCCGCATAACCGGTCAAACTTCCTGACCTCGGCTTGAATTTCGAGGAATTCCTTACCGATGGAGTGATCGGCTCTGCTAAAAACGCCGGATGTTGCGATTTCCTGACCCATCACCGCGGTCCACCCTCACGCGCGCAGCCCGCACCGGATTCACCGGAGTACTCCTTGCTGCCCTCACGTCGACGGGCCTTGTCCTCTCCGCTGCACCCGCCTCGGCCGCCCCGGGGGATGTCACGGTGACCGTCGATGTCGGGGACGCTGGCGCTGGCCTGGCCCTGCTCTTCGCCGACATCGCGGCCGGGCCTGATGGCAATCTGTGGACAACCAATGTTGCTGCTTCATCGATCAGCCGAGTGCCCGTTGGTGGTGGCCTCGCGACGACCTTTGCGACCCCCACGGCCGCCGGCTCGCCAACCGGGATCGTCGCGGGCCCGGACGGCGCTATGTGGTTCACCTACGGGACCTCCCCGAAGATCGGCCGGATCACCATGGCCGGTGCCATTACCGAATACCCGCTGCCATCGGGGACCGGCGCCTTTGACCTGGCGGTCGGGCCGGATGGCAACCTTTGGTACACGGGTGCCGGCAATCAGAAGATCGGCCGGATGACGACCAGTGGTGCGGTCACCGAGTTTGCGACCGGTGGTCTGAACGCCAGCTTCATCACGAATGGCCCGGACGGCAGCAACAAGCTCTACGTGGCCTTCTCCAGCACGCCAAAGATCGGGGTCATCACAGCTTCAGGGAATCTGTCGACAGTGAACCTCGGTGCCGACGTGACCCAGCCCTGGTACATCAGGACGGTCCGCGACAGCGTGTGGTTCATTGAGCAGAAGGCAGCCGGGTTCTCTCTCGCTCGGCTGGTGTCCGATAGCACGGTGTCTGAGACCGTGATCCCGGCGGCCAATCCCACGAACATCGTCCCAACTGAGTCGGGTGCCTTCTGGGTTCTCGACTATGCCGGGTCCAAGGTCCTTCAGATGAGCAGCGCCGGTGCTTTGCAGGCCAGTTATGCCCTGCCCCTTGCCTCGATCAGCGGTGCCATCGGTTCGGATGGCAACCTCTGGCTCCGCGCACTGGCCAAGGTGCAGCGAATGCTCACCGGGCAGGTCCCCACGCTGACAACGGCACCTGGGCTCGGGCCAGTGGCAGGAGTGGTCGTCGGCACGGTGATCTCGACTTCAAATGGCGCGTGGAAGTACCTACCCACCTCGTACACCTACCAGTGGCAGCGCTGTACGACCTCGGATTCTGCTACCTGCGCGCCGATCGCAGGGGCTACAGGTGCCAGTTACGCGGCGACGACCGACGACAACGCGAAGTACGTGCGGTCTGCCGTAACCGCGGTCAACACCAACGGAAGCTCGGCTGTCGCCTACTCCGCTCTTCTCGCGGTTGGCTCGGCCGCTCCGGCTCCGGCCCCAGCACCGCCAGCACCGGCGACCGGGCCGGAGGTGGCTATCGGGTCGGGAGTCGTAGCCGAGCTCGATGGACCATCGTCGGTGCGGCGTCGCGGACGAGCCCAGGTAGAGGTCACCTTCTCCGCCCTTGATGTCCAGGGAACCGTCACCTTCACCTTCAGCAAGGGATCGAAATCGAAGAGGATCTCGAATGTCCCGGTCGCGGGGGGCGAGGCACGGACCTCCTGGCGAGTGCCCCGTACCTGGCCCCGTGGCACCACCACGATCAAGGCCACCTTCACCCCCAGTGCCGGGTCGCCCTATTCGGCAGGAAACATGAAGAGGACGATTCGCGTGAGGTAGCCGGTCATCGCATCTGGTCAAACGGGCTGCTGGCAGCCGCTAACGGTCAGTGGCCCGCACGCCCGGGCTCTCCCGGCCGCTGCGATCGACTGCGGTGACGACATAGGTTGCGTCCCCTCGCGGCCGCGGATCGGTCCACTCCATGGTGTCCGAACTCCGTCGGACGGTTGCCACCAGGTTGCGGGCATCTGCAAGATCACAGGGCCCCGGCGTGGTGCCCGGAATTCGGTAGATGCCGTACGTAACCGCCTGCGGGTCCTCGTCCGTCCATCTCACCGCGCTGCCCACCCTGCGCACCTCGCTAGCGGGGGCAGGCGCGGCGCCCGGTTGGCTGCCGATCACCGGTTGCAGGGCCGGTCGGGAGTACCAGCGCTTGACCAGCCGTGTCGTGGTGCCTCGTCGATCAGCGCGGACATCCTTGGCTGAGAAGAAGATGTTGCCCTGGACCTCGGGTATGCCGGCCGTGAATCGCTGGTGGCTGGCGAGAACGTTGCGCTTGCGCCACCGGCGGTCAATATTCGTGCCGGCCCGGTAGGTCGCCTCGCCGACGTAGAGGCCCACCCGGTGTCCGTTCGCGCTGCTGGCCTGGATCTCCTGTGCCCACCAAGGCACGATCTTCTCGTAGTCGGCAATGGTGAACCCCCGAGGCCAGTAGACCTGCGGCGCTACGTAGTCAATCCACCCTTCGCGAACCCACCTTCGAGTGTCTGCGTATAGGTCGTCGTAGGTCTCGATCCCGGCGCGCGTTCGTGACCCGGACGGGTCGGTAGCGGCATTGCGCCATACAGCGAAGGGTGAAATCCCCAGGTGCACCCACGGCTTCACCTCGTTGATCCGATCGGCGAGGCCCTTGATGAGTGCATCGATATTCGACCGTCGCCAGTCGGCCTTGCTGGTGAAGCCACTGCCATACGCCGCGAAGGCGGCGCCGTCCTTGAAGGGCTTGCCCGACCCCGGGTAGGGGTAGAAGTAGTCATCGAAGTGGACCCCGTCGATGTCGTACCGGTTCACCGCATCCATGATCGCCGCAGTGACGAGTTCGCGGACTTCCGGCAGGCCTGGGTTGTAGTAGAGCTTGCCGTCCTTCTTCACTATCCAGTCCGGATGGAGTCGCGCCGGGTGATCGGATGCAAGTGAGTTGAGTTTGGTGTTCATGCCGACCCGATACGGGTTGAACCAGGCGTGCAGGGAGAGATTGCGCTTATGGGCCTCCTCGACCGCGAAGGCAAGCGGGTCATAGCCCGGATCGCCGCCCTGCTCGCCGGTTAGCCACTGCGACCACGGCTCGTGGGGTGAGGGCCAGAACGCGTCGGCCGCCGGGCGTACCTGCAGGATCACCGCGTTGAAGTTGTTCTTCACCGCCAGGTCCAGCCATGAGCGCATCTCCTGCTGCTGCGCGGCCGCGTCGATGCCCGCTCGTGAGGGCCAGTCCACGTTGAGAACGGTGGCGATCCACATTGCCCTGAAGTCATGCTTGGCGTAGCGAGCGTCGACCTGGCAGGCACCAGGTTCGGGCAGGGGGATCTGCCCGTTCGCTGCCACGGCCATCGGCGCGGAACCTAGGGCCAGTGAGACGAGCAGGAGGCCACCGGCAAGCCGGGGGAGTCCGCGATGCACTAGGACGATCTCGGGTTGCGCGTGCGGTCGGTCAGTATCACGTGCAAGGTCAATGCAAGGGGTAGCAGCGCGTGCGGGCTGGATTTCACTTGAGGAGCCTACGTTGCGATCGTCTTGCTGGGCTGTGCCGCGCCCGACCCACGACCACGACCGCAGGGGTACCGGGTTCGGACTGGCGATGAGGACGGCTAGAACGTCCGCATTTCGGTGTGCCGGGACCGAAGTGTGCTCTTCCACTGAAGGGAAGCATCACCCGACGGCTATCCTGAGGGCCCCGAGAGGAGTTCCCATGACTGAGCAGGATCCCGGTTCCCCCACCGGTGAAGGCGCGGAGTTGGCAACGACCGCGAACAGCAGCGAGGTCGGCGTGCACTCGAACCTCGCGGAGGCCAACCTTCGCAAGGCCGATATCTCCGGGGCGATGATGCGCTGGGCCAACCTCACCGGGTCGGATCTCTCGGGCGCAAACATGACGAAGGCCGACATGGCCGGAGCCATCTTGGCGGGCGCGGACCTTCATGACTCCACCCTCGTCAAGGCGGACCTCCGCTGGGCCAACCTGAACGGCGCCAACGTGTCCGGGGCGAACTTGACCCGCGTCGACATGAGTGCGTCCATCCTCACCGGCGCCGACCTCCGCAAGGCCAACCTGACCCGGGCGAACCTGAGCAAGGCTGTGTTGACCACTGTCAAGCCCGCTGAGGTCGATGGTTCAGCCACCGGGTCGGAGGTTGCCGTGCCGGCTGGCCCGCCGACGGACCTCTCCGAGGCGAATCTCACCCGGGCCAATGCGTCCGGGGCGGATCTCACCAAGGGTGTGCTGGCCAAGGCGAATCTCACCCGCGCTGATTTCAGCGACGCACAACTCACCGGCGCTGATGTGTCCGGAGTCGGTGCCAAGCGGGTAAACCTGCAACGCGCGGCCCTGTCCGGCTCGAATCTCTCGGGCGCGGACCTGTCGGGTGCGAACCTGACGGGTGCGGATCTCTCCGGCTCGGATCTTTCGGGTGCGAACCTGTCGGGTGCGAACCTGACGGGTGCGGATCTCTCCCGGGCAAACATGACCGGGCTCGTTGCTCGCGGCGCGAATCTCTCCAAGTCCTCCTTGGTGGATGCAATCCTGTCACCGGCCGACCTGGCCGGAGCGAATCTGACGGGTGCGGACCTCACCGGCGCCGACCTCACGGGTGCGAGCCTGAGCAAGGCCACCCTGACTCGGGCAAATCTCGCCGGAGTGAACCTGCTCGGCGCAGACCTGTCCGGGGCGGACCTGTCGGAGGCGAGCCTGTTCGGCGAGATGGGACTGCGCGAGGACATCTCCGGATCCCTGGGTGCGGGCTCGCCGGAGATGGACGAACTGATCCTGCTGGAGCCCGTTGAGGATGAAGCGACTGGTGAGAGCAGCTGGCAGGTCGTTGAAGAGCAGGTCGACGTTGCCGAGGAGCCACTGGCTCAGGAGGAGCCGGAGCCGGTCGACGAGGATCGCCTCGACCCGGCAGCTCGGCTGACCGCACCGACCGACCAGTAGGACTCAGTCGTGCGCGCCCAGGAAGGTCAGCACGGCCGACCGGGTGGCCGTTGGGTTGTCCGTCCAGAAGATGTGACTGGCTCTGTCGATTTCTAGCCACTTCGCACCCGGAATGTGCTCGGCCAGAAAGCGGCCGTTCTCAGGGACCACAAGGCGATCCTGTGCACCGTGGATGACGAGGGTCGGGCAGGTAATGGATTCAAGGCGGCCGCCTGAACCTTGCCAGCGGGCCACCGCGCGCAACTGGCCGTCGTACCCCTGCGGGGTTGTCGGGATGCGCAGTCGAACCGCGAGGTCCGCTTCGATTTCTGCGCGATCAGTTGACTCGGCGTAGACGTATGGCACCGAAACCTCGGCAGCCTCGCGAGGTGAAAGACCGGCGCGGTTGGCCAGCAGTGACCGAACCTCGTCATCGAAGATCCCATCGGTGCCGCCTGGGTGGCTGCACCCCAGAACGAGGTGGTCCACCGACTCCGGAGCGGTGATAGCGATCTCCTGGGCGATGGTGCCGCCCATCGAGACACCCCACACATGAGCCCGCCCGGCCCCCACTGCGTCCAGAATTGCCAGGGCATCGGTCGCCATGCGCTCAATTGAGTAGGGCTGCTCTGCGCGCGGCCCTGTCCGACCGACGCCGCGGTTGTCGAATCGAATAGTGGTGAAGTGGAGGGTAAGCCAAGGCATAACCCGCCACCAGGCGTCCATCGGATAACCCAGTCCCATGATGAGGAGCAGGGGCGGACCGGACCCGTCCACCTCGTAGTGGAGGACGGCCCCGTCGTGCTCCAATTGATCGGTCATCTCACTGCCTCTGGTCCATGACGGTCGCTGATTTCCCTCACTCGAGGCCACCGCGGCGCTAACCTGAAGGCCCACCTGCGAGGAAGGTAGACCATGGATCTTCTACCGGGCGTTACCTCACATGAGATCGAAACCGATCGACTGCGAATGCACTACCTAGAGTCTGGCCCTACCGACGGCATCCCGGTCATCCTCGTTCATGGAAACCTGTCGACGGGGCGCTTCTACGAAAACGTGATGTCTGGAGCGCCGGATCAGTTCCGGTTCGTTGCTCCCGACATGCGCTGTTTCGGTAGGACGGAGCGCAAACCACTGGATGCCACTCGCGGGCTGCGGGATTGGGCCGACGACACGTATTCGCTTGTTCAGGCTCTCGGCATCGATCAGCCCGTTCACCTAGCCGGTTGGTCCACGGGCGGTGCGGCGATCGCGTCCTACGCAATGGAACGACATGCTGCGTCCCTAACCTTCATCGACCCGGTGAGCCCGTACGGATTTGGGGGGTGCCATCGGGATGGCACGCCCTGCTTCCCTGACTGGGCGG
>JAULZL010000221.1:0-4939 GCA_032117355.1 Candidatus Nanopelagicales bacterium | reverse complement strand
CCTGGCTCGAAGGATCGTGGAGGGTGACGTCCCGACCTCCCTGCAAGGGAAGACCCTGATCTCCCTGGATCTCGGGGCAATGGTTGCCGGGGCGAAGTACCGGGGTGAGTTCGAGGAGCGCCTCAAGGCCGTGTTGGACGAGATCAAGGGCTCGGACGGTCAGATCGTCACCTTCATCGACGAACTCCACACGGTGGTCGGCGCGGGTGCTGGTGGTGAGGGGGCGATGGACGCGGGCAACATGCTCAAGCCGATGCTCGCGCGAGGCGAACTGCGCATGATCGGTGCCACCACACTTGACGAGTACCGGAAGTACATAGAGAAGGATGCCGCGCTTGAGCGCCGCTTCCAGCAGGTGTTCGTCAGTCAGCCCTCGGTGCAGGACACCGTGGCGATTCTTCGCGGAATCAAGGAAAAGTACGAGGCGCACCACAAGGTGGTGATCTCCGATGCTGCCCTGGTTGCTGCAGCCACCCTCTCTGACCGTTACATCACCTCGCGCTTCCTGCCGGACAAGGCAATCGACCTGATGGACGAGTCCGCCTCCCGCCTTCGAATGGAGATCGACTCCTCTCCGGTGGAGATCGACGTCCTGCAGCGGCAGGTGGACCGCCTGCGCATGGAAGAACTGGCTGTGGCGAAGGAGACTGACGAGGCTTCCAAGGAACGCTTGAGCAAGTTGCGGGCCGAAATCGCCGACAAGGTAGAGGAACTGCGTGAGATCAAGGTGCTCATTGACGACCTGCGCGCTATCGCGGAAAGGGCCCAGCGCGAGGGTGACTTCGAGCAAGCCTCAAGAATCCTCTACGCGGAGATCCCCACATTCGAGGAGGAGCTCGCCCGGGTGACGGTTGAGACCAACGCCCGCTCCGCGATGGTCAAGGAGGAGGTCACTGCCGACGACATCGCGGAGGTGGTCGCAAGCTGGACGGGCATCCCGGCCGGACGCCTCCTCGAAGGCGAGTCGCAGAAGTTGTTGCGCATGGAGGACGAACTCGGTAGGCGCGTCATCGGCCAGTCGGAGGCTGTCCGTGAGGTCAGTGATGCGGTGCGCCGCGCACGAGCGGGGATCGCCGACCCCAACCGACCAACGGGCTCCTTCCTGTTCCTCGGGCCCACGGGCGTGGGCAAGACCGAGTTGGCGAAGGCTCTTGCCGAGTACCTCTTCGACGATGAGCGGGCAATGGTGCGCATCGATATGAGCGAGTACTCCGAGAAGCATGCGGTTGCTCGACTGGTTGGCGCGCCCCCCGGCTACGTCGGCTACGAGGAGGGTGGCCAACTGACGGAGGCCGTTCGGCGGCGGCCCTACAGCGTGGTGCTGCTCGATGAGGTCGAGAAGGCCCATCCCGAGGCCTTCGACATCCTGCTGCAGGTCCTCGATGACGGACGCCTCACCGATGGTCAGGGGCGCACCGTTGACTTCCGCAATGTCATCCTCATCCTGACCTCGAATATCGGATCGCAATTCCTCATCGACATTACGACCCCGTTTGAGGAGCGAAAGGAGCAGGTTCTGAGCATCGTCCGGCAGCAGTTCCGGCCCGAATTCCTCAATCGACTCGATGGAACCGTCATGTTCGATCCCTTGGACCGCGCTGAGTTGGGCAGGGTGGCCGATATCCAGATCGCCCACCTGCAGGAACGACTGGTGAATCGCCGACTAACCCTCGACGTGGGCGAGGACGCCAAGCAGTGGCTGGTGAACAAGGGATTCGACCCCGGCTATGGGGCACGACCGCTGCGTCGGCTGGTGCAGACTGCTATCGGAGATCCGCTGGCTCGGCTGCTTCTCGCCGGTGAGGTTCGCGACGGAGGAGTTGTCCGGGTCTCGGTCGCCGATGGTGGTGAACACCTAAGTCTGATCCCTGGGTGAGACCGATAGTCCCTGGGCAAGCCAGCCCGTCCCGAAGCCGAGGGTTCGGGACGCGTGGACACCAGAGGAGTGTCATCAATCAGATGGCCGTCGCTCCACTATGCGTCGATGAGTGGCTGGGTCAGCACGTGGTAGGGAAGGTCCCAGGCCGTCTCTGACAGGTCGCCCAGAACGAGGGGGCCGTTGCCTCGTGCGAGTTCGGTGAACAGCCACGCCTGCACCTGGGCTGGGGTGCGCGACGGCTCTTCAGCGGCGAACTGCGCGAGGATGCTGACGAGGCCGTCGTCGATCGCAGCCAGCATGTCGGGGTTATGCCAGGACAGGCGGTAGGTCTCCAGGGTGACGGTCATGACCTGTCGGCGCTGGGGCCGCATGAGCTCGCGGGTGGTGATCGCCTCGGCGATACCGAGAGTGGTGCGTTCGGCGATGGCTTGGCGGTAGGTCTCATTCAGGTCGGCGGCGTTGGCCTGGTAGCGCTGTGATGCGTCCAGGAAGAGTTCGCGCTTGCTGGCGTAGCGTGAGAACACCAGTCCGGGGGTGTGGCCGCTGGCCCGAGCGATGACGTCGATGGTGGCAGCTTCGTAGCCTCGGGCGCCGATTTCTTCCAGGGTTGCGCGCAGCAGATCGTTGAGGTTGGCGTCCCCTGTGTCGAAGTTGACGACGCGGTCCAGGTGCGGGGCCGGGGCGGAGGGCAACTCGGTGTCGGCGCCCGGCTGGGCGCAGGCGCGGGCCATCTGGTCCATCTCCAGGGTGAAGTCCAGGGTGGCCGCTGGATGACGACGGGTCTCAATGAGCAACCCGAGCGCGACACTGCACATATATGCGCGAATGGCAGCGCCGACGCGGGTGAGTGAGCCGGGCACGGGGTTTATCCAGGCGCCGAGGGCTGGGACCAGCGACGCCTCCAGCGCAGAACGAACCATCGGGTCATAGCGGCCGACGAGGATGAGTTCAGCGGCGGCTCGCAGATCCTGGCCCGGGTCGATGAACGGCCGCATCGCGGCCCGCAGGGCCGATCCGTCGCCGGTTTGGGCCGCGGCATCCGAAGCCTCGATGACGCCAGCGAGGGCTTGACGGACGGGGGCGTCCAATCGCTCCGTCCATGTGGCCGCAGCCGCCTCCGAGCGCCCCCGGTACCGAGTCAGCACCGACGGGCGGGATAGCCCAGCGGCCTGGGCAACGCGCTGGAGGTTCATTCCGTGCCAGCCATCGGTATCAGCAAGGGCGGTGACAGCGTCGTGGATGGCGGCATCGTTGCGGATCGAGCGTGCCTGGCGGCGTTGCGAGCCGAGGCGGGCCGGAGCCGACATGGGGTCGAGGGTACCGGGGCTGCCGTGAGTACCGGGCATTTCCGGGGACGGTGACTCGACCTCGATCCCCATCTGTCCTCCCACGAGAACTTACTGAATCTAGCACCGTTGTCGGGCAACAAACTCTCACGTAGTATGCCCAAAATTGCACTGCAATTTTCAAGGGTTACGCGACCAAAGAGGGCAGGGGTGACATGTGGCGCATCAGCAGGGGCGCCACTGTCGGCCGGCGTCGGAACGCACCTTTGGTGGGCTCAGTCCACGTTCGGAACAGGGCTGGCGTGCCAGTGCGGGCAGGCTGCTGATGGTCGCGCGTCGCTCGGCGCGGATGTCGCGCCGGACATGGTTTGTCGTGGTCGTGCTGGCGACCACCCTCGCAGTGCTGGTGCCGGGGGCATCCAACGGGCTGACCGGGTCGGATCCCACGGCAACCGCATGGGCGGAGGCTCCGCCGTCAGAAACAGACGCGACTCAGGTGATCAGTGCAACGGCGACCAGTGCGGGCGCAGCGGTGGGTGACGGGTTGGAGCTCCCGCCCGTCTGCCAGCCTGGCCCTGCGTCTGCGACGAGCCCCTCGCCCTCGGGGCGTGCGCTGGTTATGGAGGATCCGCTCAGACCTGACGAGGCATCGACCAGCACGGGTGTCGTCCAGGATTCGGCGAGCCCGTCATCGAGCCCGTCACCCCTGATGTCCGGTTCAATCTCGGCCAGCCCGATGCCAAGTGCGTCTCCGAGTTCGTCGGGTAGCGACCCTTCGGGTGGTGCGTCCGAGACCGCGTCAGCGAGCCCGACCGCGTTGGCAAGCTCGTCACCATCGATGGGGGTGGCGTGCGCCAAAGAGGTCCGCGACCTGGAGGTGGCGGCGGGTAGCAATTCGGTGTCGCTGCAGTGGCGGCCCCCGGTGAACGCAAGCGATGCGGATGGCACCGGGGATTCCGATGGTGCGTCGGACAGCACAGTCGAGATCACGTCCTACGTGGTCGTCGTGGAACGGCTGGACAATACGACAGCCGATCGCCGGTTGGTGCGTGTGGATGCCGACAGCGGGTCCATCGTGCGGGCGGTCGTAAGCGGCCTGCGCAATGGTGTCGGGTACGCGTTCACGGTGTACGCGGTCACGGCCGACGGAGTGGGCCCCGCGGAGGAGGTGCGGGCCCGGCCCACCAGCGGGGTCGAGGGGGAAGTCGCGGGGCTAATCGTGCGGTTTGAGCCGGGTACGGCGGTGTCGGACGGGCAGGAGCAGGTCCCCGGCGAGGCCGCGGTTGAGGCGGTTGACCTGCAGGTCACCGGCGAACTTGCCGCGGGGATGCATGTCGTTGAGTTGAGCGAACCGGTGACCGAGCGCCAAGCCGAGGCGATCGCGGCAGAACTTCAGGCCGATCCGAGGGTGGCGTGGGCGGAGCCAGATGCGTTTGCGTTCACCGCCGCGGTCCGGAGCGAGGATGCGAGTCCCGTCGTGGACGACCCCCGGTATGCATCGGGGCAGTGGAACCTGTGGGGCGCCTATGGAGTCGGGGTCGGGGACGGCCCGGCCAGCTTGACGGATGCGTGGGCGCAGGGGCAGGGTTCCGGCTCGTTGGTCGCAGTGATCGACACCGGGATCGCTGCACATCCAGACCTGGATTCGCGGTTGGTGGGTGGGTACGACTTCGTGTCGGACCCAGCCGGGCTGGCGGCACCGAGAACCCTCGGAGGGCCGGACACCCCGTTTGACACCGATGGGCAGCCGGGCTGGGATGCTGACCCGGCGGAC
>JAULZL010000220.1:0-1690 GCA_032117355.1 Candidatus Nanopelagicales bacterium | reverse complement strand
TGACCTGGGACGTGACCTTGGCCTGCGCGGGCGCAGCGGAGATGCCTACACCAGCGACGAGTGCTGCCACGCTGACGGCGCTCAGAAATGTGGTCCTCGTGCGCATGGATCCTCCAAAGAATGTCGAGGTGCCGACTCGGCTCCTCACCGCAGGCGTGGCCGCCTGCGTGGCTGGAGCGATTCTGGCATAACGGGCATGCCGGTCGCGCGCTGCATGCCGATGTAGGGGGATACCCAAGTACACAGGGGCGCGGACGGACTCCGCCTAACTGACGTCGATCGCGAAGAGGATCTTGGTGAGCGTCTCGAATTGCTTGTCATTGTTGCTCGTCCCCACCATCGCAGCCATGGCGTCCTCCTCGGGGTAGTACATCGCCGTGATGTAGCCGTCGATCCCGGAAGGATCGCAGTCGCGGTAGTACTTCTCCACCCAGTAGTACACATCTCCTGACTTGGCGGTTGCGCGCTCAGCCTTATTGGTGCCGCCATCGTCGTCGCATGCCTTGGCGAATCCGAAGTCATCGATGAGGAAGTTGCGCACGTCGAGGAGCTTTGCCTTCGGGACGCCTCCGAAGAAGTAGACGAGCGCACCGGGCGCGGTGGAGCTCCCCTCGAGGAAGTTCTGGTCGTCAGGGCTCAGGGTGATCCGGGAAGCGGGTCCGTAGTCCGTCTCCGACGCTCCTCGCTGGATCTCCTCCCAGGAGTTCGGGGCCACCGTCGAGAGGCGTCCCGTGCTGTCGGTCACCCTCCTGAACCCCGCCGGCACCGATGTGGAGGTGGTGCCATCACCGTCTGCATCGGCATCGTCAGCACTCACATTGCCGACGACCTCAAGCGGCCTGACGTCGTTATTGATCTCACCCTCGAGAAGCTCGCCCGTATTCGGCCGATAGACGGAGATGTCCATCGGGTTCGTGTCGCCCTGGGTGCGCAGGACATCGCAATAGCCGCGCTTCGTGGCATTGTCCGCAGCCGTGACTACGTCGCGACCCGCCAGACTCAGGAGAATGTCGCCGGGTTCCACCCCGACATTGCTCGCCGCGCTTCCCGCGCGAGTGCCGGATACCCAGATGCCCCCGATCTCCTCAACGTCGTCGAACCACGCGAAGCCGTTGATCCCCAGCGACTCCACATCGGTCCCCTCAGCGAGCGTGTCGACGACACCCCTTGCGAGTTCGGCCGGGATGGCGAAGTACTGCGACGTGTTCGTCGGGTCCGAGGATGCGTAGTTGATTCCGATCACATGACCATCCACACCGAGCAGAGGACCCCCGGAATTGCCCGGCTGGATGGCCGCATCGTGCTCGAGGGCATAGGGGATCGACGCCCACGACGAATCGCCGTCGGCGCGCGCCTTGGAGATGATGCCCCGGGTGAGGCTGAATTCGGGGTCACCCAAGGGGAACCCCGCGACGTAGATGTCGGTCCCGGTGTCGATGGCCTCTTCCTGCCACGCCAGGTAGGGGAAGTCCTCTCCCGTGAGGTCGAGTACCGCGAGGTCATTGCACTCCGACACTCCCAGTACGCGCGCGGTGAGAGGGCCCTCCTGGCCATCGACGTAGACGCGGACGAGTCCTGCGCCCTCGACGACATGGGCATTGGTGACGACATGGCCTTCCGGGTCGATGATGAAGCCCGATCCAGAACCCCCTGCTGACACTCGCCCCTCCTCTGGATCGACGTACGAACC
>JAULZL010000219.1:0-2870 GCA_032117355.1 Candidatus Nanopelagicales bacterium | reverse complement strand
CGCCCTTGCCATGGGCCTGTTCGCGGTGACCGGCGTGGCCTACGCAACGGACGCTGGCCTGTCGGCCATTCCGGCAATCCTCATCGGGACGCTGTCGGCTGTCGGCGGCGGCGTGCTCGTGTCGGTGCTGCAAGGGCAGGTGCCGGAGATCCTTCTCGCCAGCGCACCCAATGCCCTCCTCGCCGTGTGGGGGTCATGCATCTACGCTCTGGTCGCGACCTGGAATGCCGCAGCCGCGTCCTTCGCGGGTATCTCGACCGTCATCATCGCCCAGTACGTGGTCAATCGATTCGGTGTCCGGACTCGGCCGGCTGGGCCCAGCGCCTAGGGTTTGCTCGTGACGATTTCAGGCGTAACGACATATCTGTGGTTCGATGACGACGCCATGAGCGCGGCAGAGTTGTACGTGTCGATCTTCCCCGACTCCACAATCACCTCGGTGTCGCACTATGGGGAGGGTGCGCAGAAGCCTGCTGGCTCGGTACTCACCGTGGAGTTCGAGCTGTTTGGCCGTCCCTTTGCCGCATTGAATGCCGGGCCGCAGTTCCCGCACTCGGAGGCGGTGTCCTTCCAGGTGTCCTGTGAGACTCAGGAGGAGATCGATCGAGTGTGGTCCGCTCTGATCGCCAATGGCGGGCAGGAGAGCATGTGCGGTTGGTGCAAGGATCGCTTCGGGGTCAGTTGGCAAGTTACGGCCGCGACTCTCGGGCAGTTGCTGGGCAACTCCGATGCTGCTGTCTCGCAGCGTGCGTGGGCCGCCATGATGGGCATGCGCAAGATCGACATCGCCGGATTGGTCGCGGCTGCCGAAGGATCGACCAGCTGATGGAAGAATCGGCGCATGCCGATTCCTGATCAGTACGTCCCTGACGCCCAGCGCTACGACGGCCGAATGCCCTACCGCAGGTGTGGTCGCAGCGGCCTGATGCTGCCGATCATCTCCCTTGGCTTTTGGCACAACTTCGGTGACGACAAGCCGCTTCAGACTCAGCGGGCGATCATGCGCCGGGCGTTCGACCTGGGCATCACCCACTTCGACTTGGCCAACAACTACGGGCCGCCCTTTGGCACGGCCGAGGTCAATGCCGGCCGGATCTTGCGTGAGGACTTCGCTGGCCTACGCGATGAACTCGTCATCTCGACCAAGGCGGGCTGGGATATGTGGCCGGGTCCCTACGGGGACCTCGGTTCGCGCAAGTACCTCATGGCGAGCCTGGACCAAAGCCTGAAGCGGATGGACCTCGACTACGTCGACATCTTTTATCATCACCGCCCTGATCCGGACACGCCGCTGGAGGAGTCCATGGGCGCCTTGCACTCGGCTGTCCAGCAGGGCAAGGCCCTGTACGTCGGCATCTCCTCCTACTCGCCATCGCGCACTCGCGAGGCGGCACGGATCCTTGCCGAGATGGGTACACCGCTGCTCATCCACCAGCCGTCGTACTCGATGCTCAACCGCTGGATCGAGGCCAGCCTGCTGGACTCCCTCGAGGAGGTGGGGGCCGGTTCCATCACCTTCAGCCCCCTCGCGCAGGGGATGCTCACCAACCGATACCTCAATGGCGTCCCGGTTGGCTCGCGCGCTTCGGAGGACAAGTCCCTGTTCCCGGAGATGCTCTCGGACGAGAACCTGGAGCGGATTCGCGGTCTTGCCGCGATAGCGGAACGCCGGGGACAATCCCTGGCTCAGATGGCCGTTTCCTGGACTCTGCGCGATGCCCGCGTTACCTCAACCCTGCTCGGTGCGAGCAGTGTCGCCCAACTTGAGGAGACCGCTGCGGCAGTCGAGCGGCTCGGCTTCACGGCTGAGGAACTCGAGGAGATTGACGAGTACGCGGTTGAGGCGGACATCAACCTGTGGGCGGCTCAGTCTCAGATCCCATGATCCTGCGTGAGTGGCTCACCGCAGGAAGAGAGCGGTGAGCCGCCGGGTGGTGAAGGTTGCGCCAATCGCGGCGATGACGACGAAGTACGACACATGGATGACAAGTGCCAGGTCGAACTGGCCGAACCACAGCGATCTCACCATCGCAATCGCCTGGTAGAGGGGAGTGACCTCGATGATGACCTGCAGCCAGTTTGGGTACGTCGTGATCGGGTAGAAGGTCCCGGAGAACAGGAACATCGGCAATAGCCAGAAGTTGAGCCAGTTCAGCTGCTGGAAGGAGGTCATGTACGAGGTGATGGCCATGCCGATGGCCGCGAACGCGAAGGCCACCAGAATCGCGGCGGGGATGGTGAGCAGTGCCCACCAGGTTGGTACTAGTCCGAAGACGGCTGTGACCGACATGAAGCCGATGGCATAGACCCCGCCGCGGAGCACGGCCCAGCCGATCTCGCCCAGGGCCACATCGAGCGGGCCAAGAGAGGTGGCGAGCATTCCCTGATAGATGCGTCCGAAGTGCATCTTGAAGTAGACGTTGTACGTGGAGTCGAATACCGCACCGTTCATTGCGCTCGATGCGAGCAGCGCTGGGGCGATGTAGGCCGCATAGGAGATCTGCGAGCCGTCCGATTCGATGCCGCCGAGCAGGCTCCCGATGCCAAATCCGAAAGCCAGGAGAAAAAGTACCGGCTCGACGAAGCCAGTGAGGAAGGCAAGCAGATTGCTGGTACGCAAGGCCATGAATGCCCGCTGCATGATTGCTTGCGGGCGGCCGGAGTAGACGCCAGCACCGGGATAGGAACCGCGTCGCTCGGCAATCGCCACTGCTGCCGAGGTTGCCACCACCTGGGTGATCATGCGGTGAGCCGCCTCTCGAAGCGGCGCCGGGCGATCATGAGCCCGCTAATGCCTATGGCCAGGAGGTAACTGAAACTCAGCATGATCTGCCACGGGGGTATGGCCAGGCCGTACGACACCCAGCGGC
>JAULZL010000218.1:0-24181 GCA_032117355.1 Candidatus Nanopelagicales bacterium | reverse complement strand
GCGAGGCCAGGGTGCGGCGTTGGCCGTCACGCACCATGATGCGGCCGTCGTCGTCGCGCACGGCGGTTATGGGCATCAGCACGCCGTGCTGGCTGTAGGTTCCGCTTTTCGATGGCGGAATTCCGCTTTTGGTGGCGGAAGGATGGCGGATCCGCCGGAAAGTGTTTAGCTGGGCTAGCCTTTCGTTGACGGCGTTGGCCGGAAGTGCCACGCTGAAGGCTGCGGTGGTTGTCTCACCGCGCGGAGCAAGCGATGAAGAGTCCCGTGAAGGTGGACTTGAGTTCCGCGGTCGTGGCCTACCGACCAGCGGCGGGTGAAGAGCGGTCTTTTCCCGCACGCGCAGTGCAGGCCAAGGCGCTTTTCGACAGCTATCCGTGGCGCACGTTTCGAAGCTACGAGAAGCAGAAGCACTATTCGGGAACGTATTGGTCGTCCACCCTGGCCGACCATGTGATCTACGAGTCACGCCTGGAGCTGGCGAATCTTGTGATTGCCGACTTCGATACGGGCGTGAAACGCATTGCAGCACAACCATTTATGTTGACAGCAACGGTTAATGACCGAACCCGCGCACATATCTTGGATTATCTCTGGGGTACTGACGAGCAACCCATTGTGGTCGATGTGGTCAGGCGGGAACGGCTAAGCCTCGATGCGGTCCAACTCCTATGCGCGTGGACACGCGTCATCATCGAATCTCGCGGCTGGACTTACCAGGTGGTCAATGAACCCGACTCCACCTATATGGCCAACGTCCGATTCCTGGCGGGATACCGACGTGGTTGGCTGGTAAATCAGGATGTGCTGGTCGAACTCCGGGCGCGGAGAGAACGCATCCGCGGACAGTCGATCGCCGAGGTTGAGGCCTCTCTGCCCGGATACCCCAAACCCCTAATCAGGCCGGCGCTTATGCACCTGCTTTGGTGCCGTGAATTTGGAGCCGACCTGACACAACCACTACGGCCGGCGACGGTGCTGGAGGTTTCAACATGACGTTTGCAGGAGCCCGGGTCGGACCGGGTACGCGCTTTATGTACGACGGCGAGATTATTGAGGTTGTCGAGCTGCATGCGGTTCACGGATTGCCGGAGGCACTAATCCGGGATTTACGCAGCGATTCGGTCCGCCGAATTGCTATGAGCGAATTGATGTTTTCAGAGCGGAGCCGATTCCTCAGCGAGGACGGGTTGGGCCAACAAGAACAGCTGGCCGCCCCGACGCCGAATCTTCTCTGGTCGGCTGCAAGTGAGACTGCACGGGAGGAAGCTCGCGGCCGCGCAGCTCATATCAGAGAGGTGCTCACGGGCTACCGTTCGGGAACGGCGCTTGCAGCTGAGCCCCACGAGCCGCGGGCCTCTTACTTACCCCACCTGCCGAGGGGAACGCGGGAGAGGGCGAAAGCGAAAGAGCTCGGCGTTGGACTGCGCACCATCGAGCGGTGGGTCAGCCGCTACGAGAAGGACGGCGAAATCGGATTACTCCCGCACTTGAGTTCGGCGACCCTATGCCGCAGTCAAAGGTTCGAAGTGTTCGCTCAAGTGGCGTTAGACATCATGCGCGAGAAGGTCGACCAATCACGTCCCACGAAGGACTTCGTCTTCGCTCACGCGAAAGCCAGGTTGATCGGAACATACGGTCCCGGAGTCGTTCCCATACCGGGCAAGACCAGGGCCTACGAGATCCTCTCTGAGCTCGACAAAGTGTGTCCACTGTTCACCTTGAGCACCAAGCGCAATCGCGATGTTGCCGGGCGGCCTGTTACGCCGTACGGAAAACTTCATCCCGCCAGGCCGGGCGAGTACCTGCTGATGGATACGACCCCCTTGGACGTCTTCGCACTGGATCCGCACACCCTCCGATGGGTGGGGGTGCAGTTGACGGTCGCGATGGATTGGTACTCGCGCTGTATTACGGGGCTTCGGCTGACCCCGGTCTCGACCAAAGCGATTGACGCGGCCGCGGTGCTCTATCAGTCATTCCGGCCGGTTCCGGCCGGGCGGGACTGGCCGGCGGAGGCGGTCTGGCCACCCCACGGGGTGCCCAGATCTGTTCTCGTCGAAGCCGAAGCCCTGGATCCCGCCAGCGTGTTCGCAGCCAACCCCGCGGTGGTGCCGGAGACTCTGGTTGTCGACCACGGCAAGATCTATGTTGGCGAACACTTGACGAGTGCCTGCCGTCGACTGGGCATCTCGATACAGCCCGCGCGCGTGCGAGTCCCGCACGACAAGGGCCCGGTGGAGCGCTTCTTCCTTACCGTGCGACAGGGCTTTCTGCAGGAGTTGCCCGGATACAAGGGTCCGGACCTGTACTCCCGCGGGGTCTCACCGGAGCGGGACACCGTCTTCTTCATCGACGAGTTGGAAGCTCTGCTTCGCGAGTGGGTGGCCACCGTCTATCACCGCCGGCCACATGACGGGATCGGGGAGACCGGTCTATGGGCGCTGCGGATGTCGCCGGCGCAGATGTTCGAACACGGCATCACCCGAGCCGGATATCTCGAGGCGCCTCGCGACCCCTGCCTGGCCTATCAGTTTCTAGCAGTTGAATGGCGCACGATCCAGCACTACGGCTTCGAGATCGACCACCGCTACTACCGGGGACCAGGACTGGCAGGTTACTCGGCGGGCGACAAGAGCCCCTTTCACGAGAAAGGAGGTAGATGGCCCGTTCACGTCGATCCCGACGACGTACGGCAGGTGTACTTCTTTGACCTGAAGAGCACCAAGCAGTGGCACGCCTTGGCGTGGACCGAAGCGGCGATGTGCGACGGCCCGATGAACGAGGACGGCCTCCACTTCGCCCGCGACTTGGTGAGGAAAAAACACCGCTACTTCGATGACAAGCTCGCGCTGGCCGAACTTCTCGAACGGCGCCACCTCAGCCAGGGCCACACGATGGCCGAACGAATTGCAGTTCTGCGCCTGTCCCGCGAGCAGGCGAATCTGAGCGTCGATGCGAAGGCCGCGGTCACTGTCCCGGAACTGCCGACCACGCAGCGTGTACTGCGCGGCGAAGAGCCCGAGTTCACCGATGACCTCGACGATGATCCGACTATCGACGACGGCCACTTCTATGACGAGGTCCTGGAGGACGTGTGACCACACGTCGAGCGCGCCCGGATACTGCGCCCAACTCGAATCTCGACAATCTGACGTTGTCCCGCAAGGAGGGATGGCGGGAATGCACCGAGGCTCCGAAACGAATCGCTCCGGAACTGCTCACCAAGAGAGAGATCCGCCGACTCAGTGAATCGGCGGCGGACATCTATAAGCGACGACGCGAGGATTGGCATAACAACCTCGGCCCGCTCAGGACCCCGCAACTCGCAATGCTTCATGAGGATCTCTGGGACATCATGGACAGCAACGCCCGCGACGGAGACCACGCAAAAGGTGCCGTGGCTTTGGATGGCTATCCAGGTCTGGGCAAATCAACAGCTGTCGAATCGTTCGCAAAGGAATTCCACCGGCGGGAAATCCACCGGCATGGGAAGTTCACACGAGCCGGGGACGAGCGCTGGCCAGTGATTCGCATCGGAATGCGAGGCAACACCAGCATGCGTGATTTCAATCGGGCAATGTGCGAGTTCTACGCGCACCCAGGGCATCGCGGTAGCACCGAAGAGCTAGGGCGTCGTGCACTGGACTACGTTGTCAACTGCGAAACACGCATGCTGATCATCGACGACTTGCATTTCCTCCACTGGCAGGGAAACGGCGGGATCGAGATCAGCAACCACTTCAAGTACATCACCAACGACTTTCCCGTCACGCTGATTTCGATCGGAATCGGTCTCGTCGAGCGGGGAGTCCTTTTGGATGCGTCATATGACGAAGCCCTCGCGCAGACGAGTCGGAGGACGACCGTATTTGCGATGAACCCATACGAAGCCAAGAGTGAGCGGCAGCGCCGCGACTGGCACACGTTGCTCGCGTCCATAGAGCAGCGTCTCATTCTCGGCGACAAACACGTCGGAATGCTCGCCGAAGACCTCTCCGACTATCTGTACGAACGCAGCACCGGACATATCGGCTCACTGATGGAACTCATAACGCGTGGATGCGTTCGCGCCATCCGAACCGGAGTTGAAACCCTCAATCGCCAGCTATTGGAGGCGGTCAAGATCGATAGTGCGGCAGAGAAGGCCAGGAAAGAACTGGCCGCCGCATTCCGTACGCGAAAACTAACGACTCGCCTGAGTCTTCGGTGATTCGGACCCTGCCGTTTCGTGTGGCTCCCTCGCCGGGCGAGGCTCTGGACTCATGGATCGAGACAATCGCAAGCCGTCATGGGGTGACACTCGGTGAAATCCTCGCTGGTGTGGGGATTCGATACGATCCCCGGCCGCTCTGGATGGTTTTTCTGGGATCACAACAATCAAACGCGCTGTCAGTGATGACGGAAATCGACCCCGCCGCCATCGCGGCAATGACGATGCAGGGACTCGACGGAAGGGCACTCGCGATCCACCATGACGGCGACGAGGTCCGGCTTGCAATCGAATTCCCGTTCGGGACCCGTTGGAGGTCCCGCTACTGCCCGCAGTGTTTGGACGAATCGGACGGACGTTGGCAAGTTATCTGGCGTTCGGGATGGTCTTTCGCGTGCACGAAACACCGACGCCTCTTGGCCGATGTTTGTCCGCGGTGCTCGAGAGTCCAACGATATACCGCCCATCCCGTCGGATTGGTTCCACGACCGGGCTTCTGCGCTCTTCCGGCACGCGAGACCAGGAGGGAACGATGCGGTGGTTATCTCCGCCAATCGCAGGATGCGATCGCCGGCTGCTCAAACGGGATGATTGAGGCTCAGGCAATAATCCTGAGGGTAATCGCCGATGGATATGCGAATTTCGGAATCTATCGACAAGACCCACAGCCTGCGGCGACCGCACTCGCCGACATCAAGACACTTTGCGTCCGGATTCTGTCCCATGCGAAGCGGCAAGGACTGAACAAACATCAGCGGGTGATTGAGGCACCAGAACAACTGCGGGAGCTATTGCGCTGGAGGCATTTCCGCAACACAGAACAGTGCAAGGCACCGGAGGCCGCTTTCGATGCCGGCATCGGATTATGGGCCGCCGTGAAGATTCTCTCAAGCGACTCGATCACTGATGCGGCCGAGATACTGAGGAGTCTTATCGTCCAGCCGGTCCGAGGTACCCCCCGCGGACTCTCTATGCAACCATCGGACTCGCAACTCGGCGCAGCAATCACGATCAGCGCATTCAGACCATTCATTGGTGCACGGATGCAGCTGCGCTACCGAACAGCGCTCCCCGTCCCTGTCGCACCCCGTGCCTGGGACAACGCGACCAGCCCTCCGAAAGTCGCGTCACGCATTCCATCACTACTGTGGCCAGCGTGGTCATTGAGACTGATCAGCGGGGACGGCCTCTACGACCACCGCCGAATGGCATTGTCGTGCGCTGTTCTCTTGGTGGGATCCCACTGCAGCCTTTCTGAAGCCGTGCGCTGGCTGGGCGACACCACCAGAACCGACTCGGCAGCACAGCTATTGGCCCCTCGCCAATGGGAACCACACTGGCGCGCAACGTCACTCGCGCTTATCCACCTGAGCGACTACCTTCATAGCACCCCTCCACCGATCGACTACGCGGGCCGGCGGCAGCTCGACTTCACGCACTTGCTTCCGAGCCAGACATGGCTGCAAATTTGCAGGGAAACCGGAACACCCCAAGGCTTCGGTCAAAAGGAGTTCGCCGCCCGCTGCTTCCTATTTGAGATGCTCAGCGGCTACCCCGCCCGCAAGGCGCCCTATCGGAATCCGTATCAAGACATTGGAAACGTCCTCTGGTCAAGGGTCAGGAACTTTCCGTTCATGCTTACACCGAGTCTGGCTGTTGCCCTGCACGAAGAGGCAGCCCGGTTTCTGGCGGAACACCACATCAAGGAACCACTGACGTGGCATCCACCGCTGTGCCTGCTCGATGACCTTGACCTCCCGAATGGATCGGTCGATGAAATGGACACCGAGTTGCTGCAGCGGCTTGCTAATTCCCCCAGCGCAAACACCCACACGTTGGCCCGTGACCTCGGCGTGGACATCAATTCGGTGCGTTATCAGTTGGAGCAACGCCCGATAAGGCTGAGTCCGCAATCAACGACGGACAACAGGCGCAGGAGCCTTGTGAGTAGCAAGTTTCGAGAGGTTTTAGACCCAGGGAGGCTCAACGAGCTGTACGTAGTACAGGGCACCTCGCTCAGAGCGATCGCCCGATACTCGGGATTTTCCGACACGACCGTCAGACGAATGTGTTTGGAGTACGGAATTCCGCTCAGAAAGCGCACACGGCCAGAGCGGGGCTGGTTGTACGAGCAGCTCATCGTGCGACGGTCTTCCCTGTCGGAAATCGCTCGGCAGGTCGGACTTACCGCCGATACTGTTGGACATTGGATCCGTCGCTATGGCCTTGACGCCAGCGTGGCACAGGCCTCCCAGACCACGGAGAAGCCGAAAGGCCCTGATGATGCGATGAAGCTGCTGGAGCCCGCCCTACAGGGCGGCAACAGCTGGGCGCGGCTCCACGAGTTCGTAGACTGCCTTGCCTACCAATCGATGTCGGAGGCCGCTATTGCAATGGGTAAGGGAGCGTCGAGCCTTCGGTCTCACGTCCGCGAACTCGAGGGAAAATTCGGCTTTAGGCTAATGGAGCGTGCACGCCTTCCGTTACTCAGGATGGTTCCAACCGAGATGGGCGTGCGTGTGACGGAGGCAGTGCGTGTCTGCGATCTTGCCGGCTATCCGTTGCCCAACGGCACCGGTCCTGCGGGCGTTGACTAGCTATAGCTATAGCTAGCGGTTATTCGGGCGATCGGGGGGCCGTACCTCAATGTGGTGGGCGCAGCGGTATTCCGTATCTGTGCGCTAATCGAGTGACCATTTGGCGCGAAAGTCCGTTCTCGATTCCGATCGCGCGAAGCGACAGCCGTCGTTGCAGATATAGCTCCTCAAGGCGTTGCGGTGAGAGCATTCTTGCGGCCGCGGTCAGCGGGAGGACCTCCTCTGGGTTCGCGTTTTTATGTTCGGCGAGGTAACGCAGAAAGTCTCGGTCGATGACGGGCCCACCGCTCACGGGACAACTCTTGCCCTCGCTTTGCTCTATGGGACATCGTTTTTCATCTTCCAGTGATGTCGGATCGAGTAACAGCGATCGCGCAGCCGAGCCGACATCAGGACACCACGTCACGGGCTCGCCAACGATGCCGTGTTCATGCAAGTACCGTTCGGCATGCTCGTCGATCAGAGCTACAACCTCGGCCGTCAGCCACAGAGGTAGATCCGCCAAACTGGTTCGAAACCGGGGGTGGTCCTGAGACCACGGGCTCTTTTGCGCAGGAAGGCCGGTCAGTCGCTCGTAGAGCCAGCATTGAGCCAGCTGATGACGCAGTCCACGCCCCGGAGTGACGCCGGCCTTGAAACACAGAAGCTGCCACACGTCCTCCGAAAGCAGTTTCGAGCAGTCCAGGGCCCGCCGCCTCGAGTAGTCGATCGGCGATCCGCTGTCATCCAAGAACGCCGCGAGGTCACTGATCATTCGGAACGCTTCTGTCGCCCCAGGGCTTCGTTGCAATCGCTGAAGCACACGTGAGACGGCTCGAGCATGTGTTGCACACCCCAACAGGGTGGCGGCATCGGACAGCGTGACGATCGAGCCCACCAGCAGAACAGCAGCCGACAAAGCGGGTCTGGCCTGAAGTTGGCCGATCCCACTGCAGCGCATGCGCAGCGACCATTGCGGCCACAGCATGGTCGGAACGAGTGCCGCTCGGCGCTCGGCTAGTCCGTGGCCCGCTCGCCGCGGCGAGGTGGTGTGCAGTCGGTACCTCAACTGATCTCCCGGTGCCATAAACGGCCCGAGAGCAGCGAGCTGTGCGCCAACAAGAGCGGAACTGATGCCGCGTCCCCAACCGACTGAGGTCCCCCGGACGGCCCTACCCTGGCGACGGCACGATTCCACGACCCACCTGAGCCTGTCACCTGCCGCGGCGATTGAGTTCGCCTCAACGATTCCCCAAGAGGCTGTGGCGGCAATGGCGGTGCATACCGTTGATGTCCCAGCTGCAATGCCTCCATGCGACGCGGCTGACGGGCCGGCAGAAAGGTCATTAGCCAACTCGTCCAGTACCGTCGGCGCAATCTGGGCGGGGCCCGCGTGTGTCAGGAGTCGCCTGCCCAATGCGGCTAGATCGGCGATGAGTACAGCAACGCCGACCGGCGAGGCCGCGTAGATTCCGTGAGCGATGGAACCGTCGGCCAATGCCTGGAGTATTCCTTGCTGCGCGCTGAGCGTCGGGTGTCCCCACGGGAGGTTGATTGAACTGGATTCGCCCAGAGAGCCGCAACAGCGTCGGATGTCGCGGCCATGGGCGCCAGCAAGCTTGCGTGTGCATCCGACGGGAGTGGGAACGAGATTCACCGGCGTGGGTTCCGTGCGTTGCGGGCGCCCGCAGTCCGGGCAATTATCAACGAGCAGACAGGTGTGACGCAGACACGCGAATGCCCACCGCAGGCGCCACCACAGGTACCAACGGCCACCGTTCTCCCGCAGACACTCCGGGCAGAACCGTGAGCGCCGACTGCTCAGCCACAGCATTGACGAAATGGATGAACGAGGGAGCGTGGCTTGTGCCATCACGATGCGCTCGACCGGATCCAAAGTCATGGATTGGAGAACGGAGGCGCCGACACCGGTCGCAGTCTCCGCGAGTTCGACCTCCCGGGCTGTGAGACCGGTCAGGATGCCGCTGCACCACCTCCGGGTAGAGACCGGGGGAAGTCCGATGCTGCCCAACAGATCGCCCCATGTGGCGTGCATGCGCACACAGAGCGCCTCGAGCCACGAGTCGAGGGCCTCACCTTCAACAGGCTGTATCCGCAACGGCAACGTACGCATGGGGACCTTGTTTCGCGAAGTCCAAGCTGCGAGATCCAAGCGTAGCCGAAAGCCCTACTAGTAGGGCAGACACCGGACTGGGCCGGCCGGGTTACTTGGAGGCGTGCCGACGCGCCCGAGCCAGAACAGTCCCGAGCGCGTCGCCAACTGGGAGCGGTGGAGAGCCACTGTTGGCGCCAACATCCGAGCATGCCGCGCCGAGAGGCGCATGACCCAGGAGGCCCTGGCATTGCGATCCGGGGTTACTCGGAACGTGCTCATAGACGTCGAACACGGCAAACGCGGGATCCTCTACGAACGACTTGTCGACATAGCCGACGCCCTCGACGTTCCCGTCGGCGACCTCTTCACCGAATCGGAAGCCGCGGACTCCGAGGGTGGAACGCTCCACCAAGACGCCGGCAAGCGGAAATGACCCGCTAGAACCCTGCCTGGAATCGACCGCTCTGTCAGCGCCCCGCGGTATCTTCCACGATGAAAAGACACTGACGAGTGACGTAGGCGGGCATCCCGGGCGACGGGACATTCACCGAGGGGGCAAATGGCGATGGCGCTGATCACAGGGTCCAAGTACCGAAGCGACAGAATCGTCAGTTACAAGACTCGCGTGGAATGCGGATGGACTTCCGACAAGTCTGAGGGTCTCCTCCAACTGGAGACCTACGCGTCGGATGGGACCACAAGCCAAGTCCTCCAGATCGATCAGCAACGCGCCGGCGAACTGATGGGAATCATCGCCCAGGTATTCCCGGAACTCTATTTGCCCAACGCAAGCCGTAACGCTCAGGAGAGCTGATGGAACTGACCATCGACGGCCCGGAAAATCTCGACGATCTGGCTGCCGAGGACGCGCATGTTCGGGCATTGGCGCGAATCATCCGCGACACTCCCTCATTGACTCTGGAACAGGCTGTTGCTGAGCTCTCCGAAACGGGAGACCCGCGGAAAGCGGAGGCTGCCGCTCAACGGATTCGCGAGTTGAACGAGCGGATCCGCAACGCTCAGATCCCGACATCGGTGGTCGCGGGAAACATCGAGTCCTGGTATCCCGGACCGCGAGCAGCGGATAAGAACTGGGCGGCGCTCGTCGAAATCCTCACTGACGAGGGTTGGAACGACGACATGATTACCGACCTCGATAAGTCGTCAACCAAAGTTGTCGCCAACCTCCCGAATCCGGCCGGCCAAGGCGAATACCATTGCTGCGGGCTCGTTCTCGGTTACGTCCAAAGTGGAAAGACCACCAACTTCACCGCCGTAATCGCCAAAGCCGCCGATGCCGGCTACCGGATGTTCATCGTCCTGTCGGGAATCCATGACGCCCTTCGGCAACAGACTCAGGACCGTTTAAACGAGCAACTATGGGAACGCAACAGCAATATCTGGCACCGTCTCACCGACGAACAGGACTTCCGGCCGACCGCGAACGTCGACGCCCTGCTCTCAACCCAGCGTCAGTGCGTTTTGGCGGTGGTCAAAAAGAACGGACCGCGACTCCGGGCGCTCAAGAATTGGTTGTTCGCGGCGCGTCCCGAGGTGCTTGCCGCCTGCCCCGTTCTCATCATCGACGACGAGGCCGATCAAGCGACCGTTAACACCGCCAAACCCGATCGGCAGCCTTCACGCATCAACGGTCTTATCCGCGACATCGTCAACAAGGTTCCGAAATCCGCCTACGTCGGATACACCGCAACCCCCTTCGCGAATGTTCTCATCGACCCAGGCGATTACCAGGATCTCTACCCGCGGGACTTCATCGTCGACCTCCCGCGCCCGCTTCCATACATCGGTCCGGAAGCAATCTTTGGCCGCGAGCCCCTGGACTTCGATGCCACCGACGTCGGCGACGACGGACACGACTTCGTGCGGTCCGTTGGCATCGAGGAATTGGATGACCTCAAACCGAAGGGTGCAGCCAAGCGGCACGAGTTCGATCCACGGGTGACCGACAGCCTCGATGAGGCCTTGCGTTACTTCCTGATGAGCACGGCGGCCCGACGCTTCCGTGGCAAGGGAAATCCCCACGCAACCGCCCTCGTCCATACCTCACAACACATCGACGTCCACGAACGAACTGCAGACGTTATCCGAGACCATTTAGAGCTAATCCGCAAGCGCCTGCAACGCGGTGACGCGGCCCTGCTGGAGACGCTGCGCGTGCAATGGGAAACGGAATGCGACCGCGTCCCGGCAGCCGACTTCGACCTCGAGAACGTGAGCTGGGAGGACATCGCCAGCGTGATGTCAGAGGTGGCCGAAGCGGCAGAGGTAATCGTCGACAACTCTAAGAGTCCGGAGCGCCTGTCGTTCGACGACGACAACCCGCGCGTCATCGTTGCAGTCGGCGGCAACACCCTCTCCCGAGGGCTCACCCTGGAAGGACTGGCGGTCTCGTTCTTCGTCCGCACCGCGTCGGCTTACGACACTCTCCTACAGATGGGCCGGTGGTTCGGCTATCGAAATGGTTACGCCGATCTAACCCGCATTTGGATGACTGACGAAATGCGCGGTTGGTTCCACCATCTCGCCACCGTCGAACAGGAGATCCGCTACGACGTGGAGCGACTCGAGGTCGAACATCTGACCCCGGAGCAGTTCGGCGTAAGGATCCGTACGCATCCCTCGTTGGCCATAACCTCCGCCGCCAAAATGCAGCACGCGCGCACAGCAGAGGCCTCGTACGCCGACCGGCGCCTGCAGACCATACTTTTCAACCACCGCGACCCCGAGTGGCTGGCAGACAATGTCAAGGCTGCACAGACGCTTCTCGCGAATATCCAACCTGAGATGGTCTGGACTGCACGTGACGGAATCACAATCCTTGAAGGTATTGATTCACAACACATCGTCAGCTTTCTGTCGATGTACCACTTTCACGAGAACAGCCGCGAACTCGACAGCCCGCTGATTAGCCGCTACATCCTTGACCGGCGCGAGGAAGGAGAGCTTCTCAGGTTCAATGTCGCGATCATGGGTCGTGCAGCGGATTCGGACTACTTGGGATCCATCGATCTGGGAACCGGCACCGAAATCGGTTGCATCAACCGCGCGAGGCTCCTCCAGATAGGAGCCAACACCTACGCGGATATCAAGGCACTGATGAGCCGTAACGATCGAGTGATCGACATTCGGCTACCGGAGGGCCTCCTGACCGGGGAGACCACACCCGAAGATTTGGCCAAGTACCGCAATCCTCCGGCGCGCGGCGGGTACGGAGATGGGTCGGGGCTCCTCCTGCTGTACCCAGTCTCAAAGGACAGCAGACCCGTTCGCGGTACTGCCAAGACCCGTGAGTCTTTGGACGCAGTGGAGCACGTGATTGGAGTCGGCTTCGTCTTCCCCGAAAGCCGTTCCACAAGAGCAAATGTCGAGTACGTCACCGCTGACGTCGCCTCCATGCCCGACGTCGAAGTCGAGGTTCCCGACGAAGGTGACGAACCCGTCGAGTCCGAAGCAGAACTTGCGTGATCGACGAAGTTCGCCTTGCATACGCGGCGCTCGCCACACATGGGACGGCCGAACACCGCGGCTTGGTCACACTCGCCGTCGACTCGGTCGACGGCGCTTGGGTGGCCATGGATGAACACTCTCGCCAACACCTCCTTCTGCAGACGGAATCGGAAATCGAAATCGAACCAGGTGTTACAACCCTGGCGGTTTCGACGCGTCCACTGCAGATCGCCGGCCGGGACATCCGTGTCCTCGACATCACATGCCTCTTCGCGTCGCTGTCTGAGGTCTTCGATCACTTCGCCTCAGCAGTCATCCAGCGGATAGCTGCTGCAACGGAGGAGCCTGCAGATGCGGTGAAGAGCGTCCTCGCAAGCTGGAAAAACTTCCTTGTTCCACCATCAGGTCCACCGGGCCTCGACAAGATCGCGGCAACGCTCGGGGAACTTCTTGTCGTGAGGGATGCCGTAAAGAACTCCGGACTCGTCGACATCGGCTTCTGGTCGGGCCCTTTCGGCCAACGTCATGATTTCCGCGGCGGGCTGACTGCCGTGGAAGTTAAGACAACGCGGGCCCACACTGGTTATCGAGTCACCATCCACGGCGAGGACCAACTCCTCCCCCCAGATAGCGGGCAGCTTTATCTGCACTTCGTGCGCCTAGAGGCAGTCCACGGCGGCCCGCTACGCCTGACGACTGTGGTGGATGAGCTGCTGGACGCCGGGGTATCGGCGGCACAGCTTTTCGATGCACTGACCGACAGTGGAGTTCCAGCGGTGGACCTACCCGCTACAGACAAGACGACCTTTGACGTCCTGGAACGCTTGACAGTGCCCGTGGATGATCAGACACCGCGCATCGTTCCCGCTTCATTCAGCGGCGGCCGGCGTCCGCAGGGAGTCGTGGACATCACGTATGTCATCGACCTTTCTGACACCGTGGATCGCGCCTTGGGGGACGATGAGTACAAGGCAGTAACGGTGACCGTGGCTGCGGGGCCGACCGCATGATGTCGATGGAGTGTTACTCGGAGCCATACAACGCAACCGGTGGATTGGCAGCAATCGGTGTGTTGAATCAGCTTGGACGGCCGGACACCGAACCACTCGAGGTATTAGTTCGTGAGGCAGTGCAGAACTGCTGGGATGCCAAGCGGCCGGATTCAGCACGAATCCGTGTCACCATCGGGCGCTCGACTCTCGATCAGGCTGGCGTGTCATTCTTGCGAAGCCACGTCCTTGTCAACCCTCCCCTGGGGCTTGCGCTTGATGACGAAATGCGTGAAGGCATGCACACGCTCTACTTCGCAGACTTCGGAACCCACGGTCTTGCTGGACCGACGCGCGCCGACCGTCCCGGTGCACCGCGCGATTTCGTCGATTTCGTTCGAAACATCGGCCAACCCCCAGACAAGGATTTCGGCGGCGGGTCATTCGGATACGGCAAGGCTGCCTTCTACATCGCAAGCGCGGCTCGCACCGTAATCATCGACAGTCTATGCAGGACTGACGATGGCCGGCTCGAAAGACGCCTTCTGGGTTGCGCGCTCGGTAAGACCTTTGATGTCGAAGGCGTGCCGTTCACCGGCCGGCATTGGTGGGGCCGAATGGAAAACGGTGTCCCCGAACCAGTGACCGGACGCAACGCAGAAGAAATCGCCGCGGCTTTGGGCCTTCCGCCCCGGAACAGCGCTGACGATCTCGGCACAACAGTGCTCATCATCGCGCCATCAATAACGATCGAAACCGGCGACGGCACTGACGCCACCATGGACTTCATCGCAGAAGCGATTGCGTGGAATTTCTGGCCCCGCATGATCGACACGGCCGGCGGTGCCCAAAGCACCATGAAGTTCTCGATAAGTGACAACGGCAAGAAGGTCCGCATTCCCACTCCACGGACGCACCCACAACTCCGAGGGTTCGTCGAAGCGATGGACAGACTGCGTCAAGAGCCCGACGCAAGCCTCACCGACGAATTCATGATCGACTCTGAAATCCGCAGCCTGAGACCGGCCAGGAAATTAGGTCGACTTGTAATCAAAAAAGACCCGGTTGCTCCTGCTGATCTACCTGACAGGCCGGTGCCCCTCGGGGCGCGACGCACATGGGCATCCGTTCACCACATTGCATTGATGCGCGCACCGGAACTCGTGGTGACGTACTTGGAGGGACCTATCCCTCTGGCCGCCCGGATGGGATATGCGGGCGTGTTCAAGTCCGCACTGGATATGGACGAAGCCTTCAAGGCCGCCGAGCCTCCGACCCATGACGATTGGGTGGCACGCTCAGTGGCTGACAGGCACGCTCGTTCCTTCGTTAAAATCGGGTTGGAACGCATCCAGGCACAGTGCCGACTGGCTGCCGGCTATAACGCGTCTGTCCGACACCTCAGTGACGCGGACGCAATCCCGTTGGGCGAGTTTGCGGATGCACTCGCAGCACTCATGCCCGGACAGGAAGGCCCAGGGGCCCGGCGTCCAACGACACAACGACCGACAACCAAACGACGGCGCCGCGCGCCTGGCCATAAAGACGTCGATGCGGTCACCGACGACGTCTGGGTAGACGCAACCGCTACCGATGCCGCCGCTCAAACGGGCAGCGGCATGAACGGCAGTGGGTATGGGAACGACCCGATGGGCGGCGGCGAACAACAACAATCCACAACTCCGCCGCCCCCCAAACCCTTGCCGCTGCCCCAAACTAAGACCGGGGGCACACCCAACCCCGCGATATCAGCCGATGGAACGGCAGTCATTGCTTATCCCTTCGAACTCAGAACAAAGGGCAACCGCGTCCGGCTCGAAGCCACAGTCGAGGTGATGACAAATGACGGCGGCCAAGTGGAAACCGAGCCGCCGGTCGGCTACGAGCCGCCAGCGGTGCACGCATGGATCGCACCCTCGGGCCTCCAGTACAGCTCAGCGGCAATCATCGTCGGACCTGACGATGCAGACGGGCACTGGACTGTAGAGGTCGCCTTACGGGAGGAAATGATGCGTGTCGACCTCAAGGTGGAGCGCGCATGAAGACACCCAAGGCCGTCCCTTATCTCTTGCCGCCGGAAACCGCCGTGGCGGCTCAACCGTGGTGCTTCACCGATGGAGCAGAAGTCGGCGATCGACTCGATCACTGGGACCCCTTCGTCGAACTGGACCTGGCACGGATTGTTGAAGTCGACCTGGACGAAACGCGCCGGGCGTGCCAACTCTCGGAAGATGCAGCTTTTGCCCTGGTGGCGACGTGGTCTTCCAACAGAACCCGCATGACCGGTGACGGAACGATCGTCGAGTTGGGGAGCCTCCGCGGCACAGTCCGGACTGCACTCGCGATGACCGTCCCGGGCAGCGAAGCCGGAGGCCGATTGACTCTTCGGACGCGGCTTGTCCTTCGGTACCCAGGCGAAGAACCGTCACCGATCTCTCCCCGGCGAATTGGAGCAATACTCTGGGAGGAGGAATACAACCTCGCAGTCGAAGGCGGGGCTGCTCGATTCCCCATCACCGCAGCAGACTTCAAAGCTATTGCCTACTGCCCCGATAACGCGGCGTGGTTCCTTGAGTGGGATCCCGGTGACTTGGAAGCACCCGTGCTGGGAGGCATGCGACTCCTGGTCAATTCAGGCCACGAGTCGATCCCGGACATGCTGAGATCAGGCAGTTCAGATCCACGCGCTGCGGTGCTCCGATCCTTCGTCACCTTCGACGTCGCCAGATCACTCATCGCGGGGGCCCTCCGGAACGACCGATTTGTGGATGACCCGGAGGGCTTTGAAGACGGCTCGATCGGCCGCATGATCTCCGAATTGATAGCACTCTGCTGGCCAGGAAAGCCGATCCCCGCGATGCGATCTCGTATCAACGAGGATGCGGCCGTAGTGAACGCTGAAATCCAGGCCAGATTCGGGATACTCGCATGATCGTCCTGCCGCGGATCGCCAAGTACTCAGCCACAGAGTTGCTTAAGGCCCAACTCAGCAGTGGACTGGCTGAAATCGCAAGCAGCATGCCCGATCTCACTCCGACAATCACCTACACACCCGTCGGAGGCCAGCGCGTCGAAACGCATCAACTCGAGCAGTTGCGGACCGACATCCTGGCGCTCGCACGCGAGCACGGTATGCCCAATCGGATCATCGAGCCCTCCATCTTTGAAGGCAGAGGGGCCCGGCTCCTGCGCGAAGCATTACCGATGTCCGCGAACGAAGCCTCCTACGAGGAGGTGTGGAGCTACCTGACCTGCTGCTGGCTTCTCGATGTGGCGGTATGGCGATTCGGCGTTGACGCCGACGAACGACGATTCATCGGGAATGTCAACCGCAACACTTTCCGTCGACTTTGGTGGCGTGCCGAGATTCTCGGCCCAGATGTCGACCTGACGAAACTGGGCGAGGACGAACTCGTCAACATCATGGAGCGCCCGACCATAGCCAGCGACCGCCGGCTCGCACGAACGGTGGCCCTTGAGTTCCTTGCCCGTGTCGATGAGGGCGCAGCCGACTCCCGCATGCAACTCATGCGCGAAGCGATGAAGAGGCTTCTCCGGCTTACGCCGCTGATGGCGTTTCAGGCCCTCGCTGATCATGAACTGCGTGCCGTGGTGGAGCAGTGCTTCACCGCAGCCGCCGAGGGGCTCTCCAGCGGAGGATCGACCGGCACAGGGCGACATCGACAGACCGTCGGCCAGGATGCTTCAGTGCTACAGCGTGAATTGCCACCGGTCAGCCCGGGGGTAATGGTCATTGAACGCATGACAATCACGGATGAGGATGCAGTCGGCAGCATGGCAGCGGAGGAAGTCAATCCCGACTTCGACATCGCCGCCAGTAAGGCTCTATCCATTGCCAGGGGCGTCGGGCGCGTCACCAACACAAGTCTGCGCGAGCTCGTACCCATAACGTCAGGCGAAGCCCGCGAGGTGCTCCAGAGCCTCGTGCGTGACGGCCTGCTCGCCAGCCGGGGCGTCCGCAGGGGGACGTATTACATCCTGAGCGATTCGGTTAGCGCTGTTGACCGTGCGTGGCCGCCAACGGTGGCTCCGATCGTCGCGGGACAGTGTGAAGCTGAGCAGCACGAGGCATCGATGTGAATACCGCTTCCGCGTCATCTGGAACACCTGCGAGAAAAGAGGCGGACGGGGTAACGCGCCGAAGGCCAGAGCCGCTGAGCGAGCTAGTCAGCCGCCAGATGAGCGCTATGCCCCGCAGGGATACCGGCACGGAGATGGCACTCAGACGGGAGTTGCACAGTCGCGGCCTCCGCTATCGGACCCACCTCAAGACACTTCCCGGCAAACCTGACATTGCGTTCACCCGGGCTCGCATCGCTGTCTTCGTCGACGGTTGCTTCTGGCATCGCTGCCCCGATCACGGCACTGCGCCAAAGAACAACGGGAAATGGTGGGCCGACAAACTCGACGCGAACGTCGCCAGGGATCGAAGAAATGACGATGACCTGCAAGAATTAGGCTGGATCACTGTGCACGTCTGGGAGCACGAGGACCCATCGATCGCGGCTGAAGCCATCAACGAACTCTGGCGAACCCGCCTGCAGGAAACGACCCGATGCGGCCTAACCAACGATGTCGGACGCACGTGAGATCCTGGACTCGGACTAGAAAGGGGACGATGTGGCACGCATGACGGCTGTGGCGCCTTCGGCAGCTCGGCTGACCGACTCGCTGCGCGACATCGGCTATGACTTCAGCTCAGCCGTCGCCGATCTGGTTGACAACAGCATCACCGCAGGTGCGACACAGGTCGACATCCTTGTGGAGTTCGACGCCGAGCAGTCGAGGGTGCTGATAGCTGACAACGGACGCGGAATGACCGTCAACGGACTCACAGAAGCAATGCGCTTCGGGAGTCGCCGCGCGTACGGCCGGGGTGATCTTGGACGCTACGGACTGGGACTCAAGACAGCCTCCTTGTCACAGGGACGATCGCTCACCGTTCTTACGCGCAAAGAAGGGATTCGACGGCCCATCCTCACCAGGCAATTGGACCTCGATCTGGTGATCGAATTCGACGATTGGCTGATCGTCGAGCCGGAACGTACCGAGGCTATTGATGATGCCCGCAAACTCCTTGAGGACGGCTGCGGCACAGTGGTCGTCTGGGAGAAGCTCGACCGCGTCGTGCCATCACGCAACGCCGCGGGCGGCTGGGCGCGCAGGCGATTTGAGACGATCGCCGACAAGGCCGCACAACACCTTTCAATGGTCTTTCACAGATTCCTGGCTGACGAAGCCAAGACTGGGCCGGTGGCCATCACCGTCAATGGAAAGAAACTGCAGCCGTGGGACCCCTTCGCCCGCAGCGAAAGGCTCACGAGAGAACTCGCCGAAGAAGTCTTCGAAATACAACACGGCGACACAACCGGCTCGGTAACACTTCGCCGGTACGTGCTCCCTGGGCGGGATTATTTTAGTAGCCATGCTGAATTCGAAAGACACTCAGGCCCTTTGAAGTGGAATCGCCAACAGGGTCTGTACACCTACCGTGCCGACCGGCTGGTTCAGTGGGGCGGCTGGTCCGGCATTCGGGGCATTGACGAGCACACCAAACTCGCCCGTGCGAGTGTCGATTTCGACACCGACCTCGACTCAGCCTTCAACATCAACGTCGCGAAAATGCGCGTCTCAATTCCGGCGCAACTCCGGCAGATGATCGAACGTCCGATCAATGAAATGTGTTCGATCGCTGACGAGGTCTACCGGAAGGCTGCAGGCTCCAAACCGCCGGAGGAGAAGAAGAAGAACGGAAGCGACCAGCTCACTCAAGCGTCGGAAATCGGCCTCGCATTGCAAGCCGCCGCATTGGAAGCAGGCGAGTACCAGGCGTTCAAGAGGATTGCATCGGTCCTACGCAAGTCCGATCCAGATGTAGCCGCCGCCCTCGGCATCTGATCACTTCGCAGAAGCAACCCCGGAAATCACACGCCGTCGCGAGCGCAGTGGGAGTTAAGAGGACATTCCTCACATGCCGGACGTTCCGGCCTGCAGAGGCTATTGGCAAGCTCAATCAGGCCGAGATGGGCATGGCGCGCGTCGGGCCCGAAGCCGATCATCCGGGCAACCGCCATTCGACCATCGGTCATCTTGTTCTTGCGATCAACGGCATTAGCCTGGAATCTCCGCGCTACCCGAAGCACGCCCTTCGTGACAAGAACCGGTTCGTCGAGCCCCTCATCCTCGTGACCGAGGGAACCACCCGGAACCACCAGCGCCGCCAGGTCGATCACGGAGTCCGGAAGCGCCGTCGCACTCTTCACTTCCTCGGCGCGGCCGTCCAAGATCCGCGGCGACTTGTGAAGGCGCCGAGCCAGAGCCACAATCGTCTCGGCTCGGTTGAGGCGCCCGACGGTCCGTGACATGTCGAGGAGACCCTCGAGGAGGTCCGCGTCAACCGATCGCCGCTTCGGCGACGGCGTCAACTTCTGAATGATGGGCCAGAGTCGGCGAATGACTTGAGGAGATGCGCGGTCGAGAAGCACCTCACCAGCGACAACCTCCCATCGGGATGTCGCAGCCAGCCAAGGCAGCGTGAGGACTTCACTCCGTTGTCTGAACCAGCCGGAGAGCTCAATGCTCAACTGGCGGGTGCTGATGCCTGGATCGTCGGCCCGCTCGATTGAGTCAAGGACACCGGTCCCGATGACGAAGCCCAGTTGCGGCGGAACCGCATTGCCGATCTGACGGAAGGCCGCCGAAGGCGGGCCGTCGAAACGAAAGTGATCGGGAAAGGTCTGGAGTCGGGCTGCTTCGCGAACCGTCAGCGTGCGACTCTGGCGGGGGTGGATGTACCAGTACCCATCCTTTGCGATGTGCGCCGTGATCGTTCGAGAAAGGTCGTTCTCGTTGAGGCGGTTGTATTTGTCATCGAAGATATCGCCCCGGTAACGCTGGTGTTCGGCACTGAGATCCGTGTATTTCGTATCGTGCGTCATGCTTTCAAAGGCTTCACGATCATCGTCACGGACAGGGCGCGTGATGTGATCGAAGATTTTCCCCGCGTCCGCTTCCGCTACTGCAGAACGCATTTCGCGTTGGAACTGAGTACGCGGAGCGCTGTAGTCTGACCAACCCTCCGCCCCGCCCTCCGGACGCCAGCCACCCTCGACCTCCGGAAGATCACCGATGGCGTTCCATACTGTGACCTTTTGCCGAACCTCGGGAGGCCACGTGAATTTGATCTTGCCCTTGAGCGCCACAAGAATCAGCCGCTGTCGGAACTGCGGAACCCCGTACCGCCAGGCATCGACGACGCGTTCCTCGACGCTGTATCCGAACTGCTCGAGGGATTCGACGATGCTTCGCAGGATGAACATGTCACGGTCGAGCGCCATGTCCGGAACATTTTCCATGATCACGGCACGGGGCTTCGCTACGCGAATGATCTCGAGGTAGGACAGCCATAGGTCTCGTCGTTGGTCGTGCCTGTCACGCAGGCCTGACTCGACCTGGTGCCGAATCATCGACCGGCCGGCCTTCGAGAAGGGTTGGCACGGTGGTCCGCCTGCGATGAGATCCACGTGGGCTGCCTTACACAGTTCTGCGACTTCGCGGACGACTTCAGGGTCGGCTAGATCCCAGTCGACGGACATGCCGCCAAAGTGGTGGGCGTGAGTCCGGTTGGCGAAGGGCTCGTGGTCGGCACCGAGGACCACCTTGTACCCGGCCTTCTGCAGCCCTAGGCTCAGCCCTCCGGCGCCGCTGAAGAAGTCAGCGGCCAAGCGTTCGCCCTGTCGCCGCAGCCGCTCGGTGTACTTGAGAAACGATTCGATGTCGTCGGTGTGATCGGGGTGCGGTGCAAGATCGATGAAAGGTCCGCGGACCAGCTTGACGCCATAACCGCTGCTCTTGCGGGGTTTCTGGGTCCTGGCCGGCACGTCGCTACTTTAGCTGGCCAGACCGACACCTCCACGCGATCGTGCTCAGCCCGAGTTGATCGTCGCCCGCTGGTGCCGCAACGTCATTGCTCTGTTGATCATCAGAAAGGTTCCCTGGATCGCGGGCTGGAACCACGTGTAATCGAACGCGGCGGGATTGTCCCGCATCTCATCGACCCAGTGGAATCCGTGGGCGGACGCCGACCCTGTACGCCACAGGTTCACCATCCCCGTGCCCTCGGGCGTGTTGCGGTCCACCAGGTCGATCAACATCGTGGTCGTCTTCGGTGGCGCGGTCAGCCCCTTCGCACCCAGTTCCGACGCCCGCTTTTCCAGCGCCTGGCGCTCAATCTCGATGATCGCAAGGCTTTCCGACAACACCTTGCCCTGGTCGTCGGTCAGGTGGGTGTCGTCGAAGTCGGTCATCGCCGTGCGCTGCGCCTGCAGGTTTTCGTACCGGTACCGGATCGCGCGGAGTTGCCGTTCGTTCGATGAGTCGGGTTCCAGCAGCCAGCACGCTCGGGTGCCGCAGATCAGCGCGGTCCTCAGCACTGTGAAATGCGCGCTTAACCGCTTCGGCGGGCTGGCCACCACGGCGTCCACCACCGCACCTAGGTGGTCGAGGGCCATCGCGATGACGCGATGCGACAACGGAGAAGATGCCGGATGATTTGCGTCGTCGGCCGCTAGGTCGCTACCCGCATGAGGCTGGGCGTTAGCAGCATCCTTCGTCCACGGATCGCCTACCGTCTGCATCCAATCTACGATGCGGCCCAGACGCTGTTGATCGTCGCTCACAGCCACCAGTCTGACCCGGCCTGTCGACACTAGCCGCGGCGCGGCAGCGAGACTGCGGGAAAGTGGCATTGGTGGGCGGACCCGATGGGGAACGCTCACGGTCGCCGAAAAAACTCGAGATCCAAACACCCGCGGTCGGCACCGCTCGCGCGGTCAGCGCCACGTCGTGGGCGGTGCCGTCACAAGTGGACCGACGCGATGTCGGGCCCCATCACTTTCGGGGCACTGCATCGCTGCGGCGCCGTGGCGAGAGAATCGCACATCAGCCACTGACCTGCTCTGGTCTAAGTTGTAGCCGGAAAAGGGGGCAACGTGCTGTACGTACATGACAATTCCGGTAGGCCTATGGCGGCAACATTCGAGGCCGGACTATCCGATAACGCTATTTCCCTGCTGTTCAACAGTGCCGGTGGCAAGCCGAAGAAGCCGGGAGGTGTTTCAAGGAACGCCGACTATCCCGCAGGTCTCGAGTTGATACTTCGTCGCCTCGGCCAACTCGGCGCAATCCTCGAAGACGCTTACGTCGATTCCAGAGAGACCCACAAGAAGCAACTGACGCTCGATGAACGCCGCCTCGAACTGCCTGGTTGGAGCTACCCGGTTCAACTGAACAAAGTTGACGACTTCGACTTGTTTCGAAGGAAATTTACAGCCGCCCAGCGATTGATCGGCAAGGAGGACAAGACCAAGGGGGGTAACGAGCGCAAGCGGGTACGGATGCAGCTGCAAGTGCCGGGATTTCAACCCATCCCTGAAGCAGTCGAACGCCTAGGACTCATCCTGTCCGAATCTCAAGTTCTAACCGAACCCGAGACCGCCTCCGAAGCTCCCGAGCGAGGGACCACGGTGATCTCTTCCAAGGGCAAGCTTCAAGGAAACAGTTCATCGGGCCAGGGCTTCATAACCGACGTTGAAACCAAGCTCGCAGTCGAAGCCGCAGCTATGACAGCGGCCCAGAGCCATTACGAGAGCCAAGGCTGGACAGTCACCGATGTTTCAATGAAGAAGGTCGGCTATGACCTTCTCTGTGAGCGGGACGGCAAGTGCTGGTACGTCGAGGTTAAGGGCACCACGCAATCACCGAAAAGCGTTCTTGTGTCGCCAAACGAAGTTTCATTTGCTCTGGCGAATCCTGAGACGGCAGTCCTATTCGTACTGAGCAACATTGTGATTAACAAGCAGGACGGCGTTGCCTCGGCGACGGGTGGAATGCCGCTGCCGATCGAGCCGTGGGACGTACAAATGGAGCGACTCAGCGCAACTGGTTACAACTACGCCCTCGACGGGCTGGGATAGGGACACAACCGCCTAACTCCGACGGGAGCGCGCACCCATTGTTGTGTGGGTGGTCGCGGTGTCGTCGTCGTGTAGGTTCTTCGAATTTGAGTGCACTTTCTCAAGATTGAGCAAAAATGTAGGTTCCACGTTTCGATGGCGCAATCCAATTTCCTTGGCGCACCGATGGCGAATGCGCCGGAATCTGACTACCTGCTGCTGCTGCTGCTGCGGCGGGCGGCGGCGGGACTTGAAAGCCGACCCTTCTGGCACATGCCGGCATTCCAGCCGACATTCCATGCGTGCCAATCGCTGTGAATGTCTCGCAATCCTCTGCGCGTCGGCAACCACGCCGCAAGGAACCTCAGCCGCTTCATCATTGCGTTTCGTTTTCGGGGTAGTCACCGTTCCAGTACTCGTCAACTCCGTACAACAACTGCCCGGGATGAACGGCATTGCTTGGGATTTCATGTGATGCTTTTATCGCCCGCGCTGTCAAGGCCAACAGCATGGCGCCGGGAATGCCGAGTCCGGTAAGAACGAGAGTCTTCATCGCAAGTCCTGCCAATCTGTTTGTGCGTCATGTGCTTTGTGAACAGGGCGGACGCCGGGTGTGTGTGGCCCAGGGTTCGTGCTGACGGGCAGGGTAGTAGGTCCGGTGACGCCGGTGAGTTTCTTCCACGGTGATGCTCCGGTGCGGAGCAGGCGCGGGCAGCGGCTGGTGATGGCACGGATGCCTTCGGTGAGTTCCAGTCGGGCCAAGTGCGCACCGAGGCAATAGTGGGTGCCGCCGCCGAAGGTGAGGATGGGGTTGGGGTGTTGGCGGGTGATGTCGAGCTGGTCGGGGT
>JAULZL010000217.1:0-2642 GCA_032117355.1 Candidatus Nanopelagicales bacterium | reverse complement strand
CACGAAGTGCCAATGGCAGTCGTGCCGGAGTTGAAGGCCTGGATTGCCTTCGTGTAATCCGACCAGTACTCGCCAACGAGCTCCTTCTGCTGGTCAAGCAGTGCCATCGCCGCATCGAACTGAGTCCGATCGAGTGCGTAGGGATCGGTGATTCCCAACTCAGGCTGCGTGGCCATCAGGTACACGGCGGCGTCCGCGATGAAGATGGGCGAGTCGTATGCGGTGACCGCACCCTTGTAGGGAGAGTCAGCCTCGAAGGTCTGCGCCCACGAGTCAATCGGCTCCGTCACCTTGTCCTTGTTCCACATGAGGAGGTTCGCACCGCGACCATGCGGGACGCCGTAGGGAACTCCATTCACGCTGTTGAAGGACTGCGACTTCAGATCCTCGAAAACGTCTCCATAGTTGGTGACGAGATCCGGGTTGAGGGGCTGGACGTTTCCGCCGTAGATCAGTCGGAGGGTCGCATCACCGGAGGCGGACACGACATCCCAGCCACCACCCTGCATGAGCTTCACGGCCTCGTCTGAGGTCCCGAAGGTCTTGACATTGACCTTGCAGCCGGTCTCGGTCTCGAAGTCGGTGACCCAGTCCACTGCCGGATCCGTCGACCCGTTCTCCACATAGCCCGGCCAAGCGAGGACGTTGACCTGACCCTCGCCTGCTCCCACCGGGCCAGCAAAAGCCGGGCCGCCGGGGAGCTCCGCGGCTGGTGCCTCCGAAGCCGCCCCGGAGTCGGCAGCGGCAGACGACGTGCTGCTTGTAGTGCTGCCCCCGCAGGCAGCAACAGTGAGAGCCACAGCTGCTGCCGCAGCCGAGACCTTGAGCAGATGATTTCTCTTCACCTGCAACCTCCATTCACTCTTGGTCCCGCACGCGAATGCGTACGGGTTGTTCACCTCGACTGTCAGTCGAGGGAGTACATGTGGGACGAATCCCAGTTCAGGGTGACCTGCTGGCCTCGCATCCCGGTCAGTGCGTCCGAGGATGTAGTGGCGTTCTGCTGAACCGCAATCAAGGAACCGCCAACCTCAAGATCCACCACAAATCGAGTAGACATCCCGACATAGATGACTTCGCGGATACTGCCCGCGACCATGAGTTGGCCCTCCTCGGGCCTTGCTCCCACCGGAAGCACCCTGATCTTTTCGGGCCGAACCGCCCACGTTCCGGATCGGCCCGCTACCGCCAGTGCGGCGGGCCCCTCGAGCAGGTTCGACGTCCCGACGAACCCGGCAACGAAGACACTCGCGGGGTGCTCATAGATTTCCGTCGGAGTGCCGACCTGCTCGATCCGACCGTCATTGAAGACGGCTATTCGGTCGGACATCGTGAGAGCCTCATCTTGATCGTGGGTGACGAAGATGAAGGTGATGCCGACCTCACGCTGGATCTGCTTCAACTCCACCTGCATTTGCTCGCGAAGCTTCAGGTCGAGCGCGCCGAGTGGTTCGTCAAGCAGTAGGACCTTGGGGCGATTCACCAGGGCCCGGGCTAGTGCCACCCGCTGACGCTGCCCACCGGACAACTGGGCGGGCGACCGGTCCGCATACCCACCAAGGCGAACGGACTCCAATGCCTCTGTGGTTCGCCGTGCTCGCTCTTCCTTGGGAACCTTCTTGACCCGCAGCCCGTACTCAATGTTCTGGCTCACGCTCATGTGAGGGAAGAGCGCGTAATCCTGGAAGACCGTGTTGACGTCTCGTCGGTAGGGCGGCAGGCCCGTGACGTCCACCTCGCCAATCTCAATCGACCCACCATCAGGCTGCTCGAATCCGGCAATCATCCGAAGAACCGTCGTCTTGCCTGATCCGGAGGGCCCCAGCAGGGTGAGGAATTCGCCGTCGAAGACCTCGAGATCGACCCCAGCAACAGCGATAACCTCACCAAAACTGCGACGCAGGCCTACCAGTCGTACGGCAACCGAGGGGGACGGCACTGTCATCGGACCTTCCTGCAGGGGATCGGCAGGACCATAGCGCTATTGGCGCCCGCAGACCCTCTGTTGACCGATTCGAGACCATGCAGGTCTCAACTTCCGTGCCCCGTGTCAGCGGTCCTTCTGAGCCCGGTGGGCTGTTCCGGCAACCCTCAACTCGGGCGTAGTGCTTTCAGCGGCAGCCACTCGCTCAAGTCAGAGCGCGCACCCGATGCATGGACGCGTCCAAGGCGCACGGCCTCTTGCCAATCCAATCGGCCAGCCACGAGCTCCAACCAGGTTCGCGCGTCGGTTTCAACCACAGCCGATGGTGTTCCTCGCCGGTGGGTCGTGCCGGCTATCGCCTGCGCCGCGATGTAGGGCGGGACCCGAATCTCTACGCTTCTGCCCGGTGCTGACTCGCAGAATGCGTGCACCGATAACTTAACCGCCGAACGCTCGTTGGCCGGACGGTCACCCGAGTTGTAGGCAGCGAGACACTCCTCCACGACGGACCTTGGATCGTCACCCGAGGGTGCCCCGCTCACGACGGCTTCGCGTCACCGAAGATCGCCTGGAGGGTCCGCTCATGGGCCACCCGAAGGTCATCCAGGGTCACCACGAATTGGTCGCGAACCTCAAGAACCTGGGTGCCTGGTTTCGGCTGCGAAGCCTGCGGATCAACCACGCCGATTCCCACTGCTGGCAGCCCTGCCTGGGCGCA
>JAULZL010000216.1:0-3052 GCA_032117355.1 Candidatus Nanopelagicales bacterium | reverse complement strand
GCTCGCCGTCGGTGATGATACCCTTGTGGAACTGCGCCTCAACCTCGGTGATCTTCTTCCGGGACTCAGCGACGATCTCCTTCTTCGAATCCGGGATGATCATATCGTCGATACCAATCGAGATGCCGGCTTGGAACGCGGTCTGGAAACCGAGCTCCTTCAGGCGATCTAGGGTCTCGACGGTGACGTGGTTACCGGAGGTCTTGTAGGTGTTGAGGATTAGGTCGCCCAGCTTGCCCTTCGGCACCGGGAAGTTCACGAACCCGAGGGCCTTCGGCCAGATCTCGTTGAAGATCACGCGGCCGACCGTAGTCCGCAGCGTCCGGCGCTTGGGATCACCATACACCGTCTCGCGGCCGAAATCGGGGTTCGGCACCTCGACCCAGCTGTGGAACTTGAGGGCACCGTCCGCCTTGACGTACAGTACTTCCTGCAACCCGCTCAGCAACGGCACCCGCTCGCCCTTGGCCGGCTTCTTCCGCGGCTCAATGGTCAGGTAATAGGCGCCCAGAACGATGTCCTGCGAAGGCGTCAGAATCGGCTTGCCCGAGGACGGCGAGAAGATGTTCGAGGTGGCCATCATCAGGAGCTTGCACTCCATAATCGCCTCCAAGGACAGCGGCACGTGCACGGCCATCTGGTCCCCGTCGAAGTCCGCGTTGTACGCGGTGCAGACGAGCGGGTGAATGCGGATGGCCTCGCCCTCGATCAGGATGGGCTCGAACGCCTGGATGGAGAGGCGGTGCAGGGTCGGCGCGCGGTTGAGCAGCACCGGGTGGCCCTTGGTCACCTCCTCCAGAATGTCCCACACCTCGGGGGACTTCTTCTCGATCATCTTGCGGGCGCCGCGCACGGTGTGCACGAAACCCAGCTCCTTCAGGCGGCGGATGATGAAGGGCTCGAAGAGCACCAGCGCCATCTTCTTGGGTAGACCGCACTGGTTCAGCTTCAGCTCGGGACCGATCACGATCACCGAACGGCCGGAATAGTCCACGCGCTTACCCAGCAGGTTTTGCCGGAAACGGCCCTGCTTGCCCTTCAACATATCCGAGAGCGACTTCAGCGGACGATTGCCCGCCCCGGTCACCGGACGGCCGTGGCGGCCATTGTCGAACAAGGCGTCCACCGCCTCCTGCAGCATCCGCTTTTCATTGTGGATGATGACGTCGGGCGTCTTCAGCTGCATCAGGTTCCGCAGGCGATTATTGCGGTTGATGACGCGGCGATAGAGGTCGTTCAGATCGGACGTCGCGAAACGCCCACCCTCGAGGGGGACCAACGGACGCAGGTCCGGCGGGATGACCGGCAACACCTCCAGCACCATCCACTCCGGACGGCTCTTGGACTGGATGAAGCCTTGGATCACCTTCAGCCGCTTGGAGAGCTTCTTCTTGATCTGCTTGGACTTGGTCGCGCGCATCTGCTCCTGCAGCTCGGCGACGGTGGCCTCCATATCGGTCTTGACCAGAGCATCGCGCACCGCCTCGGCGCCCATCTTGGCCACGAACGAATCATCACCGTACTCGTCCAGGGCCTGCCGGTACTCGTTGTCGGTCAGCAACTGGCGGGGCTCGAGCGGGGTCTTGCCCGGATCGATCACCATATAGTTCTCGTAATAGATGACCCGCTCGAGGGAGCGCGCCGTCATATCGAGCAACAGGCCCAGCCGGCTGGGCATCGACTTGAGGAACCAGATGTGGGCCACCGGCACCGCCAACTCGATGTGGCCCATCCGCTCACGGCGAACGCGGGCGATCGTCACCTCGACGCCGCAGCGGTCGCAGACCACATCCTTGTACTTGATGCGCTTGTACTTGCCGCAGGCGCACTCGTAATCCCGGACCGGGCCGAAGATCTTCTGGCAGAAGAGGCCACCCGGCTCGGGCTTGAAGGTGCGGTAGTTGATGGTCTCCGGGTTCTTCACCTCGCCCTTCGACCACTTGCGGATGGTCTCGGGGGAGGCGACGGTGATGGACACACAGTCGAACGCGCTCTCCTCCAGGCCAATGGCCTCGCGGGCCTGGTCACGGGTGGTGGCGGCGGTCTCGTTGGGTTGAATCATTTTGGTGTCTCCCTGGATGTTGGTTAAATGGCCGGGGCCGGCGCTCAGGCGCCAAAGCTGAGGGCGTCGCGCTTCTGCAGCTTGATATCGAGGCCGAGGGACTGGATTTCCTTGATCAGCACGTTGAAGGACTCCGGGGTGCCGGCCTGCAGGGTGTTGTCACCCTTGACCAGCGACTCGTAGATCTTCGTGCGGCCTTGGACGTCGTCCGACTTGACGGTGAGGAGCTCCTGCAGCGTATGGGCGGCGCCATAGGCTTCGAGGGCCCAGACTTCCATTTCGCCGAAGCGCTGACCACCGTACTGCGCCTTGCCGCCCAGCGGCTGCTGGGTGACGAGGGAGTAGGGACCGACCGCCCGGGCGTGGATCTTGTGGGAGACCAAGTGGTTGAGCTTCATCATATAGATGTAGCCCACCACGACCTCCTGATCGATCTTCTCGCCCGTCCGCCCGTCCATCAGGGGGCTCTTGCCGGAGGACGGCAGCTTAGCGTCCTTGAGGTAATCGCGCACCTTCTTCTCGGGGATACCGTCGAAGACCGGGGTCGCGACCTTGATGCCGAGCTTTTTGCAGGCCCAACCCAAGTGGGTCTCGAGGACCTGGCCGACGTTCATACGCGAAGGCACGCCCAGCGGGTTCAGGCAGATCTCAACCGGGGTACCATCCGGCAGGAACGGCATATCCTCCTCGGGTACGATCTTGGCGACGACGCCCTTGTTGCCGTGGCGGCCGGCCATCTTGTCGCCGACCTCCAGCTTCTGCTTGGTCGCGATGTAAACCTTAACCTGCTTGATCGCGCCGTCGGCCGAGCCTTCGCCGGCTTCAATGGACGTGATCTTCCGCTCGCGGTCCGTCTCCAGTTCATCGAACTTGGTCTGGTACGATCCGATGATCTCCATGATCTTGATGCGGACCGGCGAAGGGTCGATCTGCACGTGCTTGGAGACCGCCGCCAGCTTACGCAGCAGCGTCTTGGTGATCTTCCGGTTG
>JAULZL010000215.1:0-2281 GCA_032117355.1 Candidatus Nanopelagicales bacterium | reverse complement strand
ATCGCGATCGCTGAGGTGTACCTGACGCTCCTGAGAATGGGAGTCTGCGCCTGGGACGGATTTCATCCGAGCGTGCAAGGTGTCTGGAGTGAATGATTCCATTGCGGTGCAACGACTTTCTGCGGTGGCCCCGGGCAGAATCGAACTGCCGACACAAGGTTTAGGAAACCTCTGCTCTATCCCCTGAGCTACGGAGCCGGGTTGTGACTACATCCCTGGCGACAACCTCAGTTGAGTTTCCTCGTAGCGAAATGCATCACGACGGAGATTCTAGGGGGACGTCTGGTGGTGCTGGGATGCACCCGCAGCGGGCCCCACGTACCGCAGAATGCGCGGCCAAAGGGTTGCCCGACAAGGAGTGGCTCCTGCGATACCAGGAGAGGAGGTCGTGGTTCGGTGGCCTGTGGGTGCGCGGGCTCCTGCCGACGACCGGTGGCCGGCCCCGAGGTCAGCCTGCGGAGAGACCGATGTGATGCGAAAGGTCGTGACGGTGAAGCGCCTTGTGCCCTACTCACCAATCTCGGAGCGGCTGGGTCTGCAGTGGCCGCCTTGTGGTCCGGCCTCAGGTCCGGTGTCACGGGGTGCGGGAGCAGATCCACACCTTGCGGATCGCCTCGTCGATCTCCCAGCGTGTTCGCTCCCCGGCCGCCAACGAACCCACGGTGCCCGGCACCAGCTCGAGAATCTCCCCACTATCCAAGTGGATTCGTCCGCGTCCGTGTAGGACGACGAAGACCTCGTCCTGCTCGACATCGATGGAGGACCCGGCTGAGTGCTCCCAGATACCGACCGCGAGGTGGTCGGTCCCTGCTAACGGGGTAGATCCGGTCGTTACCCCAGCGGCGAGCGCGAGCTGTGGGTCAAGGGGCTGATGGACGACTGTGATGACGCTGGCATCGGTGGTGCTGGATCGACTCATGATTGGTCCTTGGGCGCGGGCAACCCGTCCACCTGCTTGGATTGCGGTGATGGGCTACCGAGACTACCGAGACCGACCGGATGCAGACGTGGTTCCACACGTCGTGCCGTCCGGCTTGGAGTCGGTGGCCAGCGGGCTCTCGGTCGGTCGACTGATTGCCTGGCCGACGGGTGCGATGGATGGCCGGTCCATTCGGCGGGCAATCCTGGAATCGGGCCACGACTTAGTCGTTGTCAGATCCGCTTGCGATGACGTGTTGCTCGGGGCGCAGTTGCAGTGCGAGGAACTTGTCTGCTGGCAGGCCGACACCCTCCTCTACTTTGAGATCCCGACATCAGAGCCTGTCGAGGTGGGTCCCGGGTCCCTAGAGCCTTGTGGCTTGGGTGACGTCGTGGCTGTGGATCGGATGGTCCGGGATGCGTTCGCCGATTACCGCAATCACTGGGCAGCCAACCCAGCCCTGACTCGCATGTCTGTCACGGACGCCTATGCGGATTGGACGACGTCCTCGCTGAATGACGGGGACCGCGTCGTATTGCGGTACTCGATGCAGGAGGGCGAGACTGCCGGCATCTGCCTCGTAGATGATGCGGACGAAACCTTTGAGGAGATACTGCTCGCCGGGGTTGTCCCCGATCAGCGGCGGCAGGGGGCGTATCAATCCATGCTTCGCCATGTCATCGCTCGGGCGGGTTCGCTTGGCAAAGGTTCGGTGGTCATTTCGACACAGGCGTCAAACACGGCGGTGATGCGCGCTTGGGCCCGGGTCGGCATGCTGCCCACGATCTCGCTGAACACGCTGCACGTGATGAAGCGCGAAAGCTTTCCGATCCAGACCTGATCAATCAGTAGTGATCAGCCGGGAGCGCGGAATGCCCCCAGCAGGCTGAGGCCTATCGGTAGCGGCAGTAGTCGGGCAAATGCTGCCTCGGCATTGAGTACGGCAGCCGCAACGGCATTCACGGCCGGGCTTACGTCCAGTTGGGCGGTCATCCGATCGAGGACCTCTCCCTTGGTGCGGCGTCGGCCCAGCCGATAGGGAAGTGCCCGCATCACGGCTGCAGGTGGGACCAGGGACGCGAACAGGTACTCGGATGCAATCCGAGTAAAGCCCTGTTGCGTGAAGGCAGCCGTGAGTGTCGCCTTGGTGTAGCGGCGATAGTGACCGGCGACATCATCCTCGTCACCCCACAGGCTTTGGAAAGCCGGCACCGTGACCAGGACCGCCCCCCGTGGCTCCAGGACTCGGCGGAACTCCGCGATGAGCGAGTCAGGGTCTTCAAGGTGCTCAAGGACGTCGAAGGCCCCGATGCACTCCAGGCAATGGTCGGGAAGGTCGAAGTCCTGCAGCGTCCCGCATAG